>JAGYOV010000099.1 GCA_018399375.1 Dehalococcoidia bacterium | reverse complement strand
TTCTACGGACGGCGTTGGAACAAAGCTTATGGTCGCTCAGGAAAATGCCATTCCTTTCTACGTTGCTGCACCCACCAGCACCATTGATCTTTCACTGCCAACAGGAGACATGATCCCCGTCGAGGAGCGCAGCTCCCGTGAAATAACTCACTTGCAAGGGATTCCATTAGCTCCAGAGGGAGTAAAAGCGGCAAACCCTGCTTTTGATATCACTCCCAACCGCTACATAAGCGCAATCATAACTGAAAGAGGTATAATAAAAGGGGAGTACAGGAGAGAATTTGCTAAAATAGCTCCTGAAGAACAGACAGGGAGGTGAAAGAGAATGCCCACTTACGAATTCTGGTGCCCAAAATGCAAGAAGGTATTTGAAGTCAAAAGACCTTTAGCCGACTTCGATAAACCCTCTTATTGCCCTGACTGTAACACACCAGGGGAAAAGCTGATCTCCAATTTCGCTTCTAAGATTGGCTATAACTTACAGGTACCAAAACCCCCCTTCCGCAAAGAAGAATGATCTCTTAGAAAGTCTCTCCCAGGAGGTGTGAAAATGGAACTTTCTCCACTGGCCAGAGAAAGGTTGAAGAAGATAGGAAGCCTATCCCCAGAAGAAAGTGCAAAGATGAACCAATCGAGAGAACTCGTAAACATACTCTCTCTTTTTTTCAAAGGAGAACTAAGCTCCGAAGACCTGTGGAAAGAGCTAAAAGCTCTCCAGGAGCAAAGAGGAGAATCCATTGTTGAGGATGCCCAGAGAAAGATAGCGGATACGCTGCGCCTGCAGATGGCACAGGATGACTTCGAACAACGTCGCAGCGCCTTTTTGGCCCTGGAGACCGTTAAGAAGGAAGGGAAATACTCCACCCTGGAGCCAATTCTAAATTCGATCGCCACTCTCAGACAGCAATACAAACAGCAAAAAGAGATGGCTTACGACCAGCTAAAAGCTGCCATGCAGGGGCAGCTACAGGCAATGGCACAAGAAGCCTTAAAGCAAGGCGTGAAATTAGACATGGATAGTTCTCTGGAAGCAAACATCAAATCCAGCCAACAGTGGAAAAACTTCATCTATGAGCACGACAAAACCAGCGAAGAAGCCTTTTCTGATTACGTATCCAGGCTGGTAGAAATTATCCAGGCAAGCTGAATTTAGAATAGCAGTGCTTATCCTGCACCCAAGAACTATCCCGTAATCAGGTAAACAAACCATATCAGAACTGCGAGTTTTACTCGGCCAGGGGGAGCTAGCCTGTTCAATTTAAATTAACACCAAGTTGAGAGTAAGAACGGCATTTTTGGCGTGATTTTTGCCTGTTTCATTTCTTTATGCTATAGTATGCCACATATGGAGTTAGCCGGCATATGATTGCCGCCTGGTGCTCCAACACCAGTAATTAAAAACGGAGGTAAAAGAAATGATAGAACAAAATCCATTTGAAATCTCTCAAAAACAGCTGGATGCGTGCGCCAAACTTATCGATCTTGACGCTGGTACTCTCGCTGTCCTGCGAGAACCATTAAGAGAATTTCACGTATCTCTACCAGTGCGCATGGATGACGGCAGCGTCAAAGTGTTCAAGGGATTCAGAGTCCAGTACAACGATGCAAAAGGCCCCACAAAAGGTGGAATACGCTTCCATCCCGATGAAACGATTGATACGATCCGGGCACTTGCCGCCTGGATGACATGGAAATGTGCTCTGGCCGATCTGCCTTTAGGAGGGGGGAAAGGTGGTGTCATCTGTAACCCTCGGGAAATGTCTCAAGGAGAATTGGAACGCTTGAGCCGAGCATATGCACAAAGCGTGTGCCATTTTATCGGCCCCGAGAGAGATATTCCCGCTCCCGACGTCTACACCAATGCACAAACCATGGCATGGATAATGGATGAATGCTGCAAAATTAGTGGCAAGAGCCAGTTCGGAATCGTTACCGGTAAACCCATAGCAGTGGGAGGTTCTGCTGGTCGCGATGACGCCACTGCTCGCGGAGGGATGTATACCATCCGAGAGGCCGCTAAAGAATTAGGCATAGATCTCAAGAAAGCCACGGTAGCCATACAGGGCTATGGAAATGCAGGATACTTTGCCGCTTCCCTCTGCAATACTCTCTTTGGTTCCAAGATATTAGCCGTCAGCGATAGCAAAGGAGGAATTTTCAACAAGGAGGGGCTTAATCCAGAGGAAATTGCGGCATACAAGAGGGAAACCGGCTCGGTGATCAATTACCCCGGTGCCACCCCCATTTCCAATGAAGATCTTCTAGAGCTTGAAGTGGATATCCTCGTCCCATCAGCTCTGGAGAATGTCATTACCGGGGCAAATGCAGCAAACATCAAGGCTAAAATCATCGCCGAACTGGCCAATGGCCCTACCACTCCAGAAGCAGACGACGTTTTACAACGCAATGGAGTCCACGTAATTCCTGACTTCTTGTGCAATGCGGGGGGAGTGGTAGTTTCTTATTTCGAGATGGTACAAAACTTCTATATGTACTACTGGAGTAAAGAACAGGTACATGATCTGCTGGACAAAAAAATGACCGCCGCCTATCACTCAGTATTGGATGCCGCTAAAAAATACAGCACTCACATGCGCCTGGCAGCATATACAGTTGCTGTTCAACGGGTGGCAGAGGCAATGAAGGTTCGCGGCTGGGTTTAGTTAATTTGTTGTACCTGTGCTAACGATATCTCGAAGGGCATATTAATTTTATCAGACATAGAAAAGGATTCCGCCTTTACAAAGGCGGAACCCTTTTACAATCAAGATATACTGCGTTATCGGCGCCTACAGCCCCTATTGCTTGGGCTTGGGCATAACTTCTTCATACATTTCAGCTCCCATGGGGTATCCCTTAGTTAGCATCTGCCGATATTTTATAACATCGGCGTCCCGAGTACCGGTTACTTTGGAGGTATTGAAGGCTGACATCCCCATATCGAACTCCCCATAAGGCAGGGCATTCGCTGCCCACCACCAGATTATCTCCGCCTTTGTTCTCTCATAAGCCACCTTCTTCTGTGCCCTCATCATGCCGAGAGAAAGCCCAACTTGCTGGGGGTACAAATTGGCATACATCCATGCCAGGTCATTTACGGCTTTATCCAGCAGCGAAGCATCGCGCGGTGACTTTTTGACTATCTCACTTGCCGCTTTAATTTCTTCCTCACTGTATCCCAATTCTTTAGTCTTGTACTCACCATAGACTATTTCCCCGTTGTCCAACCATTTATCAGTAACAACCTCGGGGTTGCGGATAAACTCCCCGTCTTTCTTCAGTATGGGGACCACCTTGAGAATGTAATTTTTCCGGAACATCTTGTAGGCACTCCACTGCTCGCAAGAAGTCGTATTCCATATAGCATCCTCAGGAGTCATAATGACGGACTTAAACTGACAGGCGCCACCCATGGCCGTCGATCCATGCTTTGGCCCCACCTGTCCGAAGGAAGCTGTATCAGCCGCTACTGTAAGGTCACAGACACCGCTCACCTCTTCACCTCCTCCTATGCTCATGCCCTGAACGCGTCGGATTACCGGCTTGGGAGAGTACCACACAGTATCAAATATATGCCAGTAAACTGTCATATACTCCTGGCAACTCATCGGCCTGCCCACGTAATATTCAGCGTACTCCTTTACATTGCCACCGGTACAGAAGAATCTGTCTCCCTTGCCGGTAAGTACAATGGCAACTACGCTGGAGTCATGAGAAGCTTTATTAAAAGCACAGGCAACGCCAGCAAGCATGTCCAATGTATAGGAATTGCCCATCTTTTCATTATCCAGAGTAACCCAGGCAGTGTAAAGATCCTTTACCTCTTTTCCCTCTTGATCGAGTAAAGGCCTCAACTCATAAGTGGTGCGCGGCGGCTCCTG
>JAGYOV010000098.1 GCA_018399375.1 Dehalococcoidia bacterium | reverse complement strand
TAAGAAGGGGAAAGTGCGACGCGCTATTCCAAGGAAGAATGAAGTCGTGGTGGAAGGGATTAACATGATTAAGCGTCACTCCCGGGCTCGAAGGGCGGCGCGTCAGGCGGGCATAATAGAACTTGAAGCTCCAATATACGCTGCTAAGGTGAAGTTGGTGTGTAATAAGTGCGGAAAACCTGCCAGGGTAGGTTTTCGCTTGCTTGAGGAAGGCAAAAAGGTGAGAATCTGTACTTCCTGTGGGGAGGTAATTGATTAAGGCGCGCTGCGGTGAGAAAGTGCGTATGAAGGATATCCTATGAGTTGTAGATTGAAGGAAAAATATTATCAGGAAGTAGTCCCTCAGCTGAAGGAGAGGTTGGGATATGCCAATGTGATGCAGTTGCCTCGCGTGGAGAAGATAGTTATTAGTGTTGGTTTGGGTGAAGCGACACAAAATTCCAAGGTTCTGGAGGCTGCGGAAAGGGATCTAGCAGCGATATCAGGACAACACCCGGTGGTAACCAGAGCGAAAAGATCGATTTCAGCGTTTAAGGTGAGGGAAGGTATGCCTATTGGGATGATGGTAACTTTGCGGGGCAAACGGATGTATGAATTTATGGATAAATTGATTAGCATTGCCTTTCCACGTTTTCGTGATTTTCGAGGCTTGTCTCCTGATGCATTTGATGTCCAGGGGAACTATAGCATAGGGATGAAGGAGCAAATAGCCTTCCCCGAGATTGACTATGATAAAATTGATAAGATACGAGGTCTTGGCATAACTATAGTTACCTCAACGAAAAACAGGGATGAGGCGAAGAGTTTGCTGGAACTTATGGGTATGCCGCTCAGGAGAGAATGATATGGCGAAGAAATGTTTGATTGTGAAATCTAAGCGTACTCCGAAGTATAAAGTACGTCAGTATAATCGTTGCCAAGTGTGTGGCCGTCCCCGTGCATATATACGCAAATTTGGTTTGTGCCGTATTTGCTTTCGCGAGCTTGCTTTAGCTGGCGTTATTCCTGGAGTGAGGAAATCTAGTTGGTGAGGAGTATTTATGGTTACTGATCCCATTGCTGATATGTTAACCCGGATAAGGAATGCTGTCATGGTGAGACATGATGATGTGCTGGTGCCTGTCTCCAGGACGAAGCTATCAATTGCCAAGATAATGGAGCAGCAAGGTTTCATAGATGGGATTGAGGTGTTGGATAAAAAGCCGCAGTCGGTAATGAAAATCCGCCTTAGATATATTGATAAGCAACCAGCGATACTGGGATTGGAGAGGGTTAGCAAACCTGGCTTGAGAGTTTACGTTCAAAGGAGTGAAATTCCTCGTGTCTATGGAGGTTTGGGTATTGCTATCATTTCCACTTCTAAGGGCATAATGACGGGGCAAGAATCGTGGAAAAAACGCCTTGGTGGTGAGTTTCTGTGCCGCATATGGTAAATTTGCAATGAATTATAATTGGAGTAAATTATGTCGCATATAGGTTCTCTCCCTGTCTTAATACCGCAGGGCATTAAGGTGGTTGTGGATGGGAGTGAAGTTACGGTAGAAGGAAGCAAGGGTAAGCTTGCGCGTCGTTTCCATCCTGATATCTCAATAACGCGTGAAGGCGAGAGGTTATTGGTGTCACGACCCAGTGATGTTAGGGTGCACCGTGAGCTTCACGGGCTTACCAGGAGTCTCCTGGCTAACATGGTTGAGGGAGTAAACAAGGGGTTTGAGAGAATCCTGGAGGTAAATGGAGTGGGGTATAGAGCCCAGAAGGTGGGGAATAAACTATCGCTGCAGGTGGGATATTCTAATGTGGTGGAGTTTTCTCCTCCTCAAGGAGCCGAGGTGAGCGTTGAAGGCACGAACGTTATCCACGTTGTTGGTATAGATAAAGAGGTTGTCGGAGAAACAGCTGCCAGGATTCGAGCTATACGCCCGCCGGATCACTATAAGGGTAAGGGCATTAAATATAGAGAGGAGAAGCTTCATCTAAAGCCCGGTAAGTCAGCCAAGACGCTGGGGAAGAAGTAGGTTATAGCGATAGAAAATGACGAAAACGAGTGTACGGTTAAAGCGACAGGCGCGGCATCGGCGAGTTCGAAACAAGGTAGCGGGGAGTGAGTTGCGCCCCCGGCTGAATGTGTTTCGGAGCCTGCATCATATCTATGCTCAGATCATCGATGATGGCAAGGGGGAAACTCTGGTTTCCGCTAGCACCCTTGAGGGTGAAGTGAAAGGTCAGATTGAGGAAATGACAAAAACGCGGAAGGCAGAAGTGGTGGGATCATGTCTTGCCCGGAAAGCTTTGCAAAAGGGGATAAGACGAGTGGTCTTCGACCGCGGCGGATATAAATATCATGGAAGGGTCAAGGCCCTGGCTGATGCTGCCAGGAAAGAGGGTTTAGAGCTATGAAAGCAGTCACCAGTATGAAGGAGCGAAAGGCGAAGATCGATAGCGCTGAGGTCGAGTTAACAGAGAAGTTGGTGTCCCTTGACAGGGTAACCAAAGTTGTTAAAGGCGGTAAGCAACTCAGGTTCAGAGCTTTAATTGTCGTCGGCGATGGCGATGGCCACGTAGGCTTTGCCCTGGCTAAAGCGAGAGGAGTTCCTGATGCTACGCGCAAAGCTACGGCCATGGCAAAAAAGAGATTAGTTGAAGTTCCGATTTCAAAGGGGACCATACCACATGAGATTGTGGCCAAGTTTGGAGGATCGAGGGTATTGTTAAAGCCGGCTGCTCCTGGCACTGGACTGATTGCAAGCAATACAGTTCGTGCAGTTCTGGAGATGGCCGGGATAAAGGATATACTCAGTAAGTCGCTGGGCAGTTCGAACAGGGTTAATGTGGTGAAGTGTACTGTATTGGCCTTGACCAATTTGAAAAATGAGGGGCGAGGAAGGGAAGCAGAAGTAGAATCGACGGGAAGTAGAGAAAATGAAGCAGAATGAGTTAAATCCGCCCGTTGGGGCAAAGCACAAGAGCAAGAGGGTAGGGCGGGGTGATGGTAGTGGACATGGCTGCTATTCTGGAAGAGGAATCAAGGGGCAGAAATCGCGTTCCGGAGGTGGAGTGCGTCCTGGCTTCGAAGGAGGCCAGCTGGCTCTGATAAAGAGATTGCCGGGTAAAAGGGGTTTTACCAACATATTCAAGAAAGAATATAGCATCGTTAACGTGGGGGATCTGAACGTCTTCTCGCCAGGAGACGAAGTAACTCCTCAGAACTTGTTCCAGGCACGGTTGGTTAGATCGACGTCCTTGCCGGTCAAAGTTCTTGGTGATGGCGAGATTCGCCATGCATTGACAGTCAAGGTTAACAAGATATCAGCCGCCGCGGAGGCGAAGATTATCGCTGCTGGAGGCAAGGTACAGAAGATCCTGTAGTATGCAAAGTAGTAGAGAAGGGAAGCCGCGGTTACTTCAAGCAGTAGCAGATATATTTGCCCTGCCGGACTTGAGACAAAAGGTTCTCTTTACCATTGGCGTTTTAGTAGCTTTTCGCTTTTTAGCTCACGTTCCTCTGCCAGGGGTGGATATCGATGCCCTGGGGCAGCTTTTTGAGCAAAATCAGCTCTATGGTATGCTTGATCTCTTTGCTGGCGGAGCTATGAGTAATTTCAGCGTGGCTGCCCTGGGAGTTTATCCTTATATTACAGCTTCCATTATCATGCAGCTGCTGGTTCCCGTTATCCCCTCGCTGCAAGCTCTATCCCAGCAAGGAGAAGCTGGGCGCCATAAGATCAACCGGATCACCCATCTGATTACTATTCCTCTGGCGGCTATTCAGGGATACAGCATGATAGCCCTGCTTGGGGCCCAGAGTCCTCCTGTTGTTAGCCATATGGGAGGCGCAGCTACCACCTCCATGGTGCTATCGATGGTTGCCGCAACCATCTTTCTC
>JAGYOV010000097.1 GCA_018399375.1 Dehalococcoidia bacterium | reverse complement strand
CGCGGTTTAGGAAACCGCTGCTCTATCCTCTGAGCTACAGGGGCACAAAGCTAAATTTTGATTTGAGCAATATTATGTCAATCCCTGGCATTATCTTCCTCGACTGCTTCCTACCCCACATAAGCACCACTACCCCCACAACCATACCTTCCCTTTATGCATCCAACATTATATGAGAGTAAACGATCATTGTAAAGAATACCGATTTGCACATGAGCCCTTCACCGGTAAACTGTGGCCAAATATACTCTCAAACCAGGTCTTTTAAGAATCTCCTCAATAATCGGTGAGCCAGCGAGAGTATCACCACACTAACCAAAACAGCAATTACAACGTCCAGAGAGACCCCGGTAATAGCAATTCCCAATGCTGTTCCACTTGCCGGTGGATGCTCTGCATCCAGGGCTACCATGAAAAAAATAGAAACTCCAACAGCAAGAGAATATACCAGAATCGAGAAAGCGATACCCTGATGAGGAATCAATGACATCAACGAACCGGAAATCAGCCCTATTATATGGCCCATAATGACTCTCCTGGGATTAGCCGTAAGATTCCGGGGCGTTGCAAATATAATAAAAGCAGTAGCGCCTATCGATGCTATTACTACCGCATTCTGTACGGTTAGAGCCAGGATTACTATCGCAACTACAAGTGTGGCAAACAAGCTCTGATAGATATAGTTCTTCCAGAGGCTCTTGAACCTCCTGCGGATTCTCAACAGCCTGCGGTACAGCGATGACCTGCGACTAAAATGAAAGTTCGAGGATTTAGTTCTAATAGCAGACAAATCCATGGTCCTGAAACACATTATGGTACATATCGCTTTAACAAGACAAGCTACAGCCTGTGCTTTCTACCTGCAAAGGAAATATCTTGCGTTTGAAAGCTTCGAGCAAAAGGTGCGTTCCTTCTCTGCCTTGCTTTTTCAGTGACATCACCACGCAGTTTTCATCTATGCCCTCAGCCAGATTATCCTTCCTCTTTGAATTCAGTTCACAAGAGTTTTCAAGTTAGACGAGATAGGTTATCATTTAACAAATGAAAAACATGATCGTACTCGCCATGCATGGCAGTCCTCCCAGAGATTTTCCCAGGGAAGATCTATCCGAATTCTTCAGGCTTCACGCACAGATTCAACAAGCAAATAGTAGTGCACCTGAGAAAGACCGCTATTCCTTTCTTAACAACAAGATGGTGAACTGGCCACGTACAAAACAGAACGACCCCTTTCATGCTGCATCCGAGGAATTGGCAACTCATCTCAATAGCATTCTGGGGCATGAAGTAATCGTGGGATACAACGAATTTTGCGCTCCGAGCTTCCAACAAGCATTGCAGCTCGCCGCTAACAGGAATGCTACTCAAATAATCGTAGCTACTCCGATGATGACCAGAGGTGGTGAGCATGCTGAAAAGGACATACCCGCGCAAATCGAGGAATTTCGCAAGCGTCACCTGAACATAGAGATAACTTACGCGTGGCCGTTTGAATCAACGCAGATAGCAAAATTTCTGGCAGAACAGATTTCGCGCTTCGTCTAAAAAACTTGTCTCTGTATATTCCCTTATCAATAAATAGGATTACGTGCTTTTCTTATTTACAGATAATGACTTTTCTCCTAATATAACCTGTCGTATTCATCCAGTCGCAAACGAGTTATCACCCGACTTACGGCCACCACGGAATCTTGATATCATACGCAAGAACCTTGTTGAGTAGGATAGAGTTCCCGTGGGGCACGAATCAACACAATGCCCACAACCCACACAGCGCAGATCATCAACTGCCTGTCCAACAAGAGCCCTGCTCCTGATATCTATCGTCATTGGGCATGCCGCATTACATCGGTTGCACTGAATGCATTCAGTATTGTCTGTGATAATTTTTTGTCCCGCCAATTTACTCAAAAAAGAAAGCACAGTTCCCAGCGGGCAATAATAGCAATATCCCCTGCCAATAAAAGCTATCCAGAAAGACATGGCTATCAGTAATTCGGCGCCAAGATACTTGTATAATTCCACCTGACTGATAAGCTCCAAATTACCTGGCACCGACACACCCAACAAGAACAATATCCACCACCCGGTAAAGAACACCGACCCTGCGAGAAAGAGCCATCTCAATACAGAAAAAACCTTTAGTGCCCTTGGGCTGGCTGTTTTAGCTTTTCCTATAAGAGGTATTACCGGGGCAAAGATTTCCGCTGCAAATCCATTGAACAGGCACAGAGTTGAGCACTGCCACCGCCTGCCATATAACAGGGTCCCTATTACAACAACCGCACTTAAGCATATGTAAAATACCAGGGCGGCTGAGATACCTGCAACACCCCAAACGGGGAAATGGCTCTGGTAAAAGGACGAGCCAGAATACAATAACTGCAACGGAGTAGTAGTCCATGGCAATGGCATGGCAAAGAAATAAAGCTCAGGGTTGTTCAGGATCAACGGACCGGCAATATGCACTATCAGGGCCATTACAATAAAGCCAGTGAGATTTCTTTTCCTCAATAACGTCCTTCTCGACGTTCCAATAATCCTGAGAGTTAGAAAACTGCATACGATGATAAATATCGTTTTTATCCAGTTCTCGTAAAAATGCCACAGCCAATTGATAAATTCCGCTACCGCCGGACTGGCCGAACTGGCATAACCGTAATTTAATCCTGCAATTACCACGCACAGGATAATATAAATCCACAAAATGGATTTTAAGACGCCAACCTCTACAGATTGATCTTTACCTATTGTTTGCCTCCGTCATTCCGGAAGGTACAGTAAGAGCTTCAGGTCCCACTATAGAACACTACAAGCAAAAGTGCACCATGAGTGGCATATTATACTGAGAAAAAGATGAAAATGTTTGCTTGATAGCTGAGCTACGCCAACACATTTTGAGGAGAAACATTAAATGCTAAATCATAGAGAGAATATCCCATTCACACAACTGCTCCCTTTCATAATTGGGACTCGTTGTAGCTCTTTATCAAGCTTAAGCCAATAGGTTTGGAAGCCATAGAGAAAGTGAAGGAAACAGTATAACTAAAATCCAGACAAAGAGTTGTATAGCAATGAATGGTGGTACTGCACGCCAAACTTGTGCTGTATTTATGCCCAGCTCTGCTGGAGCAACTCCCCTGACCATAATCAAAGCCCAACCAAAGGGAGGCGTAAGATAAGCGATCTCCATGTTAATGATAAAGACCATGGCAAACCATATGGGATCGAAGCCCAAGGAAACTGCAATAGGGCAAAATACTGGAGCAGCGATTACTACGGTAGCAAAGTCATCCATAAACATACCCAGTATGATGAGGATTACCTGCATTCCTATGAGAACCACCCATGGGCTAACCGGCAGCGCTACAACTATGTCAAGTATTAAATTCTGGGCCCCGACACTGGTAAAAAAGACACGGAAGAGGTTAGCGGCTATCATAATCCACATAACCATACCCGTAAGCATGAGGGTTGACCTGCAAGATTTCTTGATCATATTCCAACTGACTGTACGATTGATGACACAGCAAAGCAAAGCGCCTGTAGCTCCGAAGGCAGCAGCTTCAGTAGGAGTAGCAATGCCACGGAATATCGCTCCCAGCATTATAAACACCAGCGCAGCGGGAAGAATCACTGCTTTAAGTGAAACCCACCTGATCTTCCAGGTCACCTGCTCAGCGACCTTAGGAGCCAGATTAGGTTGCAATCTACACCTTATCACTATATAGAGCACATATGAAATTGCCAGCATCAGCCCTGGAATAATGCCAGCCATGAAGAGTTTCCCTATTGACAACCGCGTAATATAGCCAAAAAGTATCATAATGATGCTGGGCGGAATGATGTCTCCCAAAACTCCACCAGCCATCACACTGCCCAGAGCCAGAGATTTATCGTAGTTGCGCTTAAACATGGCGGG
>JAGYOV010000096.1 GCA_018399375.1 Dehalococcoidia bacterium | reverse complement strand
GGAATATGATGGGCAGGTGAATTTCTTTAGAGTAAACGTTGATGAGAATGGTTCTATAGCGAGCAAATATGGAGTAGCAGCTATTCCTACCATGCTGGTGTTCAAAGGTGGCCTGCCTGTACGACAGGTTGTGGGTTATAAGAGTAAAAGGGAGTTTAAAAATATTCTGAGTGAAGTCCTGTCGAGGTAACATGCAAAGGAGCAACTTTCCCGGAGAAGGTTATTTGAAAAAGTTCCTGACACAACCAGATTCTCCCGGGAAAAGTTCTAGTAGCGAAGCGAAGTACTGAAGTATAGCTTCTGCAATTGGAGATGTAGAGACAACATTTTCCACCGGGGGGAGGTATTTGGTGGTGATAGCGAGCAGAGCGGCAAAAAGAGTAACACCAATCGCTACTCCCAGGATGAAACCAGCGAGTCTATCTATCCAGCCAAGAAAAGTAACATGAACGAGTTTGGCAACAAAATGTCCCACTATACTGGCTGCTATTATGATGGTTACCAGGATAATAGCGTAGGCCACTCCCTCTGTCCACGCAGATTCGCTGGAGAAGAGAGCATCGGCGAGCGTTCCGTACCATCGGCCTGCCAGATATATGCCCCCTACCAATCCTGCAACTGCAAAGGCAGTCCTGACGATACCTTTCCATAAACCAATCAACCCCAATATCACCGAGGTGATGATGATAACCGTATCCAGCCAGGACATATCACTTTATCGGCGGGAGCTTCGCGTTCAACAAGTGGCTGCTGCCAGTTCTCTGTTTTATATTTCCCTTCCAACTACGTAGTAGATAAAAAATTGTTCATCATCTTGGAGATGTGGTCTGAGCAGGTCGGCAAGTTGCACTCGCCGTTCGTTCTCATGCCATGCGTTCCAGCTTTCTAGAGAATCCCAGGTGCTTATGACCAACATTGTATTGGGGTCATCAACTCTTACCAGAGTTTCTCCCGTGACGTATCCTCGTTGATACAGTGCCGCTGCCCTTAAATCCTTAAGCGCCTCTTCTACCTTAGGCACCTCTCCTGCTTTTACTCTGCGCTTTATCATGACCCTTACCATCGTTGCACCTCCTCTCTTTTTGTCTCACCATCTATATTATCCGATACTTCATTTCTCCTGACAAGAGGGGAAACTATGTTTTTGTCCCCTGATAGCAAAAATTTTTAAACTGAAGTCATATGCTGTGGTGACAAACTTCTAAATATGGGTGCTGATTTGGCTAGAGACACTAGTTCTCTCTCTCTCCGATTTGCAAGATGGTCTTTCTTGCTTTAGTATTTTTTAGCCTATGAGGTATCAGGTTGTTCTGTGCTATGCGCTTGTATTACGGGTGATAGGAGGTATATAAAAAATGGAAAAACTAATTCGGCAAGCGGCGAGAGATATCCTGGATAGCAAGTATGCTGTAGCATTGACTGGAGCTGGCATATCGACGGAGTCGGCTATTCCTGACTTCAGAGGGCCAAAGGGCCTCTGGACTATTGATAAGCAGGCAGAGTCCAAGGCTTATGAGAGATATGAACTCTTTCTAAGGGATCCCAGAGCATATTGGGAGGAGATGATAGAGACAAGGGGAGCTTACGGGGGATTTTATGGGAAAATTCGGGAAGCAGAGCCCAATCCTGGACACTATGCTCTGGCAGATTTGGAAAGAATGGGCATTTTGAAAAGTGTCATCACGCAGAACATTGATGGACTGCATAGAAAGGCAGGAAATAGTAGAGTTATGGAATATCACGGTAGCGTTTCCAAATTGCGATGCGCTTCTTGTGGATTGAGGTTCGATCTGGAAGATGTCTCTCTGGAAGAGTTGCCCCCTCTCTGTAAGTGTGGCGCAGCTCTTAAGTATGATGTAGTTCACTTCAAAGAACCAATACCTCCAGATGTGATGGAGGAATCGGAACAGGAAGCGCTGAAGTGCGATCTATTGCTTATATGCGGGACCACTGCAGTTGTTTATCCCTTTGCCTCCTTGCCCCGAGTGGCGAAATTCCGCCACAGGGCAACACACTATGGTTCTCTCCTGGATGAGAGCACATCTAAGGTTAAGATAATTGAGGTAAATGATGAACCAACGCCTCTTACTTATGAAGGGATATCGGATTATCTCATTCAGGGCAAAATAGGAGAAATATTACCCGCGATAGTTGAGGAGATAAACCGCAACACCTCTGGCATCTCAGAGAATAGCTAAGGGAATTCTTATATTGCCCCCGTTTCTTATTCCCTGCAATTTCCCTTTTTCGTTGTCTTTGCAACGTTCATGCTTTCTCTCTCCTCATCCTCAAAGGTATCCGTGCGAGGTAAGGTATATCGAGGGGTACATGTTCCTCGAAGGATAGAGTGGCTTGAAAGGTGCTATCCGTGGTTATAATGAAGGTATAGAAGAAGTAAGGGCCGAGGTTAATTTGGAGCTGAAGATGTCCTCAAAGTATGGGCGTTCTTCTACTCCAGATATATTGGAATTAGAAGATGTTAGGGGCATTTCCATAGTTACTCTCTAAAAAGTCGAGGTAATCTTCCAGCAAGAGACTTGCCCTGCTCACGTCGTTTGACACCATTGCCTCCAGGGCGTTTTTTAGAATTTCGGCTTCAGCCTCGAGTAGAAAGCCTATGCTGCAGGAACCACCACAGCAGGAGGCACAACTTTCTATTTGCTGGAGGCTGGATTCTTTTGCTGCCAGCAACTTCTTTATCTCTAATATGCCTTCTTGCTCTTCTCCGGGAATAGACAATTTCCCCTTAACGTCTTCAATTTTCTTACGGGCAGTTTTCTTGTCTACTACTAACATTTTTGTTTCATATTATTTTTGCTGCTTTAGTGCCTGAAATGACGTACACCGGTAAATGTCATGGCTATGTTATATTTGTTAGCCATGTCGATTACCTCTTTATCTCTAATGGATCCACCCGGCTGCACAATGGCGGTGATGCCGCCCTTGATTGCCGTTTCCAGCCCATCAATAAAGGGGAAGAAGCCATCCGAGGCGAGCACGCTGTTGTTACCTCTATCACCAGCTCTCTCTAGTGCTAGTTGAACGCTGACTACTCTGCTGGGCTGCCCCGTTCCCATGCCCAGCAGAGTTTTGTCTTTAACGATGGCAATAGCATTAGATTTTATTCCTTTGACTGCCTTCCAGGCGAAGAGGAGATCAGATAACTCTAGATTGGTTGGTTGCCGTTCGGTGACAGCATCGAGCGGCGATTCTGATTCAGACAGGAGATCGCGCGTCTGACTTAAGAACCCTCCCTTAACGCGCCTGAAATCAAGCAGGGGGTTGGAGTCAGGGGCCATGGCCTCCGGAGGGATATTAACCAGGCGCAAGCTCTTCTTGCGCCCTAGCAATTTAAGAGAGCCATCTTCGTAATTTGGAGCTATAATAGCATCATAATGGGTCTTATCTATTTCATGAGCAGTATCCAGGTCTATAGACCGGTTGCTGGCGACTACTCCCCCGAAGGCCGCCAGAGGATCTCCACTAAGAGCTCGGCGGTAGGCTTCAGCCAGATCTTCATGGGTGGCTAGCCCGCAAGGATTTGTATGTTTCAAAATCGCGATGGTGGGTTCTGTGAAGCTTTCTAGAAGACTTAAGGCAGCGTCAAAATCAAGCAAGTTATTGAAGGAAATCTCGGGGCCATTGAGGAGCTTTAGCGAAGACAAATCAGCCTTTCCTCGCTTCACATTTTGCTCCTGGTAGAAAGAGGCTTGCTGATGGGGGTTCTCTCCGTAGCGCAGGGAAGAGTGCTTTTTTAAAGCTATGGTCATCTCTTCGGGGAAGATTGCCTCATTCAGATATTGCGATATAGCTGTGTCGTAGAGGGATACGTGCTGGAAGGCCTTTTGCGCTAGCCTTTTCCGTTCTCCTGTATCAATGTTGCCCTGACGGAGCTTCAATAGTATGGGGACATAGTCTCTTGGATCAACTATAACCAAAACGGAAAGGAAATTTTTCGCTGCTGATCGGATTAAAGTTGGTCCT
>JAGYOV010000095.1 GCA_018399375.1 Dehalococcoidia bacterium | reverse complement strand
GCATCCAGTATAACCGATCTACCCTGAGCTAGAATATCGCTCGCTTCGTGGAACATTTCCTCGTAAGTCCTGACAGAGAAATCGTCTGCATATATGCCAGTGTGAAACTCTTCAAAGTGATGTTCAGCAGGAGATATACCCGCCAGTTGTTTTCTGACGACATCGGAAGATATAACAGAAAAACCAAACCTATCCCCCAGAGACTGCGCTATAGTAGTTTTACCTGTACCCATCAATCCCATAACCAATATAAGAAGAGGCTTCGATCGAGAATATAACCTTGCCAGGTCGAAGTACCTCCGAGCAGTAACCAGAATAGCCTTTTTCTCCTCCTCGGGAATATAAGGATCATCCAGCTTGAAGCTCTCTACCTTACCGCGAACACAGGCACGGTAGCACCTATAGAAACTCAGGAGTTCCAGCAACTCATCATCATGGCTCAATTCTACATAGGCATCTATGAAACGCTGCGATAGATCGCTTCTACGGTAACGATCCAGATCCATGGCGAGAAAGGCGACCTCGGAGGCTACATCAGAATACCTGAACCTGTCATTGAACTCAACACAATCGTAAATAACGATGTCGCCAGTAAAGCAAATATGCGCTGCATGGAGATCACCATGACAATCCTTGATCCTGCCTTCATTTAACCGCTGTACAAAGATATATGTATTGTCCTTAATAAAGCTCTCAGTATACTCTTTGAGCCGTCTGTGCCCCTCAGAAGTTATAGAAACATCAATATACTTTTCCGTCTGTGAGAAATTCTCACGGTTATTCTGTTGAATAATTTCCACTCCTCCATAAGAGGCAATCTGCGGATTGGTCTCCGCTATTTGATGGAAGCCTACCAGCTTTTCAGCTACCTTTACCACCATCTCTCCATTCACCTGCCCGCGTGACAGCAACACATCCATCATGCGGTCCTGGGGCAATTGTCTCATCTTAACAGCATACTCTATGGGCTCACCATGACCTTCAACACAGAATCTCCCCCCTTCTTCCACAACCGGCACAACCGCCAGATAGATATCCGGGCTAAGGCGACGGTTCAACTCTAACTCCCTATGGCAGAAGAAAAGGCGCTTCTCCAGCGAGGAATAGTCCAGATAACCCAGATTGACAGACTTCCGCACCTTGTAGGCATATTCACCAGTAAGGAAGACAAACGACATCTGCGTCTGACATAAATCTACTTTTTGAGGGCTATGAGGATATGCCTCTGGACTAAGCAAATCCTGAAGATAAACATAGCCCCCCCCTATTTGATCTCCAATAAAATCAGATCTTTCCTTTCCCATTCCCTGTGCTTCCTGAACTCCTTACATCAATCTACACAGCTTGCTCTCTACAACATAAATTCCATCTTGGGAGAGCAGTGGGGACAAAACCCCACTCCTTTCCAGTCCGTATCAGCAAGCCCATTGGAAAAATGCATAACGCACCTGGGATCATCACAATGTTCCAATCCCAGAGTATGCCCTATTTCATGAACGATCTCCTTTGTAGCCCTCTCCAGGAACAGCCCATCCTGCGGTGCCAATCCATAATATTCTTGCCTCAGGCGAGACAAGGATACTACAGCCACTCCACGGAGCGCATCCGCCACACCAAAGACAAAGTTGAGCCCAGGAGCATACAGATCTACATCAATAATACCAACAACTCTCTCTTCCCTCTCGCGCCCGGTACCAGCGATTTCATCCAGCAGCTTTGAAGCGAGACATCGATCTCCCTGCAAATCATATGCTGAATTCGGCACTTTAAAGCCTTCTCCTATTTCCACAGGGCAACGGAAAACCCTATTAGTCCTTTTCTCAAGTTCAACCATTACACTAAATGCTATCTCTCCCAAAGGAATAAGAGTAATTTTCATCTGGCTATTAGCAAACCTCGCAGAGGCATCTCCTGTTTACCCAGAAATCCACCTGCCACCAACACCTAGGCATTCAGAGTGGATACTATATAACCACCATGCTTAGTGATGCGAATCAATTCATCCAGAGAGCTTGGCGGAGCATGCTCCTCAGTGAAGACACCAACGCTGATTACACCTTTAAAGGAGTCAATAGCAAAGTCCCATGGCTCTCCCCTGATCATCTGATGGATTTCCTGGTATGCCCTTTTCTCACGAGCTTCTTCGAGCCTCCCCAGAGACAAATCCATAGCCACCAAGTCAGCATAGCCTTTTTTAGCTAAGCGCTTACCTGCCAGGCCGCTATCAACTCCTGCATCAAGGATCTTCCCTTTCCATGACACGTAGCAAGAGAAAGCTTCTATCGTTCTTTGTGGCATTAGATAAGAAAGTCCCTCTTCCAGATCAGCATCATAATCAATTACCCTCTGGTCATACCTTTGGGATAATTGCTCGTTGCCCCGTGTGGAGTAATTCCACGTGAGCCTATCTTGTCCTCTCACAAAACACCCCTTTAGCATTAATACAGCTCCCGCTCTCTCAACACGGGTGACTCTGCTATGCAAACGCCTGGCAGAGTTTTTCTCCCGCTTGCAGCAACACTGGAGATACATCTGCCTCACCTGACGCAATTCCATCCACAAACCGAGCCATTGTATCACATAACATCTAGAGTTAACAGACAACTTCAAAGCTGGATTTTATGGAGCGAGTCACAAGAAGATACCGCCTGTGCCATACATAGATGCAGGCAATTTCTACTTGCTCGCTATCTAGAGCAAACTGGAGCCAATGCCCTCTCTTTTTAATATTTCCCGGGCCGCTATTGTTCCTGAAGCTGAAGCCTGCACCAAACCCCGACTGATTCCAGCACCATCTCCAACAGCGAACGCATTACCTATTTCAGTTTCCATGCTAGGGGATAGTTTCAACTGGCTGGAATAGAATTTAACCTCCGTACCATATAGCAGGGTATGCTGAGAGGCTATCCCTGGGGCCACTTCATCCATAGCCTGAAGCATTTCAACTATGCTCTTGAGATAACGATAAGGGAGGGCAAAACTCAGATCTCCCGGGGTTGCTGCTTTCAGACTGGGCTCTACCAGGCTGCGTTGTATTCGAGAAGCAGTAGAACGACGACCATCCAGTAAATCTCCCAGTCGCTGTATTAAAACATTGCCACTGAGAATATTGGCCAGCCGCGCCAGATATTTACCGTATGCAATGGGCTCATGGAAGGGTTCAGTAAAGGTCGTGCTTACCAGAACGGCAAAATTGTTATTCATAGTTCTGGGCTCAGCATAGCCAATTCCATTAACTGTAATCACCGAGTCAGAACCTCCCGTGGACTCGGTAACCACCTCTCCTCCAGGGCACATACAAAAAGTTCTCACCCGGTCATCGAAGCTTCTGGAATAGAACTCAAATTTTGCTTCATAGAGCACCGAGGTAAAATCCTCCATGACTTCAAGGGGAACTTCCACTCGAACGCCTACATCAACAGGATTAGAATTAAGACCTATTTTTAGCCTCCTGGTTTCACCCACCAACCATTCTGATCCCTCTCTCCCAGGAGCTAGAATAAGATAGCGACATCCGATTTTTTCACCGTCACTGGTTTCAACCGCATGAATTTTATCTCCACCAGCAATGATACTCTTCACCGTTGTATCAAGCTTTATATC
The DNA here is from genome assembly GCA_018399375.1 of Dehalococcoidia bacterium. Taxonomy (GTDB): domain Bacteria; phylum Chloroflexota; class Dehalococcoidia; order GIF9; family AB-539-J10; genus M55B177. The sequence goes on along the minus strand of JAGYOV010000095.1, from coordinate 471 downwards.
TATCTTGCATGACAGATATTCATACATAGCCTTTAACACCTGATAACAGTTTTCTGTTCCCATATGACGCAATTTAATAGGGACTAGCTTTAGTCCAGCCAAAGTAGCCCGATGTTCCAGGCTAGCTACTTCATTTCCCACTCCATAGATTTTAGTGGGAGCCCCGAACTTAAGATATACGGAGTCGACATAATCAACAAGCTCCTCAACCTGACGTAGTCCAATCAAATCTCGAAGGCGGCCACCAACCCGGGAGGAAAGAGTTAATTTACCATCGCTGAAAGCGCCTGCGCCGCCAAACCCACTTACAAGGTGACAGGGAGAACAAAGCATACAGCGTTCTCCTCTTTGCAGACTGGGGCATATTCGTTCATCGATTTCCCGCCCCTTATCTAGAAGAAGTACACTGAGTCCGCTCTGGCATAGATCGAGACTGGCGAAAATACCGGCCGGGCCGGCTCCTACAATAAC
>JAGYOV010000094.1 GCA_018399375.1 Dehalococcoidia bacterium | reverse complement strand
TTGCTGGGCAGCTGTTGTTGTCTTCTCTCTGGTGGTACAGTTTATAGCGCCTACCTGGATCATGCCGCTATTCAATAAATTTACGCCGATGGCTCCAAGTGAACTGAAAGATGCCATTATGAAGTATGCCGCGGCAGTTAATTTTTCCGTGAAAAATATTTTCGTCATGGATGGCTCGAAGCGCTCGGGCAAGTCAAATGCTTTCTTCACTGGCTTTGGGCATAACAGGAGGATTGTGCTCTTCGACACGCTGATTGCGCAGCATACAATTCCCGAGTTGGTGGCGGTGCTGGCGCATGAGGTGGGTCATAATAAGAAGAAACATATAATTAAAGGTACCGCCATTGGCATATTGCACACGGGGCTGCTTTTTTTCTTGTTGTCGCTCTTTCTGGGTAGTGATGGTCTTTATCAGGCATTTGGCGTGGAGCATCCATCAATTTATACTGGTTTGATTTTCTTTGGACTGCTTTATACTCCTCTGGAGGTATTGCTTTCAATGGGCATGCAGGTGGTCTCTCGCAGGAATGAGTATCAGGCGGATCGGTACGCTGCGGAGACTGTTGATGAGCCGCACAGCCTCATTACGGCACTGAAAAAGCTTTCCAGCGATAACCTCTCCAATCTGACACCGCATCCCTTCTATGCCTTCTTGAACTATTCCCATCCTCCGTTGCTGCAGCGCGTGCGCGCCATTGAGAAGTTTATAAGAGAGCGCGATGACATAGATGCTCCAACGCCATGAGGTCGAGCTGAATCCTCTTACGAGTTTGCCAGCTACGGCTGTTCGAACCGTGTCTTGGCGAAGTTGAGGGGTATGCGCGAATTTTTCTCAGATCAGTTGTTTCTTTTCACTTTCCCCGTGAAATTCGCCGCTGGGGATACTGCATATTTTTTTGTATTAATATGGTGCGATTTACTCATAATGACCAACTAGAAAGAAGGTTCGTAATAATATGTAAGAACAGATTGTAGTAAATGCGACTGATAAGAGTAATAAAAATCTCGTCACATGGTGCTGGGAAGCCATGTGACTAATTGGGGGAAGAGTACAAAGAGTAACAATGAGAATGCCATTATGGCGAGGAAAGGTGCTGCGCCCTTTATGATAGCTCCCAGAGGGATGTCTGACACTCCTTGAATGGAGAAGAGGTTCAAACCTACTGGTGGCGTGAGGAGTCCTATTTCGAGAGTTATTATGTAGAAGACGCCGAACCAGATGGGGTCAAATCCTGCCGCGATAGCAAGAGGATAGAAAACGGGAAGAGTTATCAACTGTATTGAGGCTGCATCCATAAGCATGCCGAGGATTACCAGTACTGTGAAAAGAAGTGCTAGTACGGCATAGGGAGATAGGCCCGCTGCTTGAATAAACGTGACTAGGCTTGCTGCAATTTGAAGTTGCGATGTGACTGCCCCGAAGATATGTGCGCTGAAGATTATGCAGAGGAGCATAGAGCTTATCTTGGCGCTTTTGAGGAATACATTCATCAGCCCTTGCCATTTAATGGTTCTCGTTATGAAGACACATACTATAATGGCATAGACAACCATTACCGCTGCTGCTTCTGTTGGAGTGAATATGCCCAGATAGATACCCCCGAGTACGAAAACTGGAGTGAAGAGGCCCAATCCTGCATCCTTGAGCGCCCGCAGTTTATCTCGTGAAGATATTTCGTGATGGGCTATTTGTTGTGGAATCTGGCCTTTCTCAAAGAGTGACTGTTTGCTTACTATGCCCCTGATAATTACATACATACAATAGGAACCAAAAATTACTATGCCAGGGATAATTCCTGCGATGAAGAGTGCTCCAACTGAGGCACCTGTAATAACGCCGTATATGATATATCCTATGGAAGGCGGAATTACTGTTCCAATTGTGCCTCCGGCGACTACTCCGGCACATATGGATTTACCGAAGCCCTGCTTTAATAATATGGGCAAAGTGATTGCAGCTATGACGGCTGTTGTGGCTACGCTGGAGCCGGAACATGCGCAAAAGAAGCCTCCTATCAATATAGTTATTACCAGAGGAGATGAGATGAACCGGCCTGAGAACATGCTAAACAGATCGAACACTTTGTGGATGATCTTTCCCTCTTCCAGTATCAGTCCACCGAGTATGAAAAGTGGCAGGCAGGTCAGTGGAAAGCTATCCACCGATCTATATGCAATGAAGGGAGCCTGAGCAAGTGCGCCTATATTTACGGTCAAGATCAATCCTAGATATCCGGCAAGGCCCAGGGCAATAAAGATGGGCATTCCTGAAAAGAGCAAGGTTAGAGTTATGATGATTATGCCCACAACTTTATTGATATAGGTAGCTAGCAGTAATCCCACGATGAGCCCCAGAATGAGTATGGTTATCTGGGGCCATGGGTTTTCTCTGAATTTGCCTGCGCGGGGTATGGCAAGTCTAGGCAATGATCGTATGTCAAAGACCAGCTTTCTTATGATTTGCAGGGTTAGGAAAAAGCAGCCCACAGGGATGAAAGCGATGAGTATGCCTTTATATATTGGCATTTCTGTAATTGTCATGACTCCGCTTGTGAGGCTGGCATATGCCCACTGCCCGCCATACCATCCCAGTATGATGGGGAAGGAGAGGCCGAGAATGTAGACAGCAATTCCCAGATGAGTTCTTGCTCTATTCCCTAAAAGAGATGTAAATATCTCTATTGAGATGTGTTGTTTTTCCCTCAGCGCAAAGGCAGCAGCGAGGAATGTAAAGATGATGAGACAATAAGTGGCCAGATCAAATAACCCCCTGATATGTATGCTCAGGACGTATCTGGCAATTACCTGGACAGTGATAAATCCTGCTAGCAGTGCCATTATCACCACGGCGATTGAGCCAGTGCTCACCGTGGCCTTATCTATGGCACTATCTATTATTCTAAATAATCTGGCCAATTGTTACTCCTTAGAGAGGTGAGCGAATATGGTTATTCGAGGTTCAGCAAGATGCAGCCAGTTAATTGTTGAAACCGGCTGCATCTCGCTTGTTGTACTATTAAGCAGACTTTAGTGCCGCCATTATTTGCTCAGCCTGATCTCCATAACCTGCATCGGCACATTGCTGTATCCATGAATCGTAAACCGGCAGGAGCGGTTCTTGCCATTCAGCTACCTCTTCTTTGGTCATTATATGAACCGTACCTACCTCCTCTAATGCGGCAATATGACCAGCATCGTAGCTCTTCATCAAGTCCAGGGACTGCCCTTCCATTTCTAAGCAAACGTCCGTGATAGTCGACTGGATATCTGATGGAAGGCTATTCCACGTATCCAGATTCATGTAGTTTACCCAGACAGATTCTCCAACCGGCCCTATGAAGTAGTCTACAACTTCATAGAACTTCCTGTTTTCAAAGCTGGCCCAGGAGGTGACGGCCGCATCTATCGCTCCTTTAGATAGAGCGTCGTAAACTTCAGCGGCGGCCACGTTGGCTGGCGTTGCCCCCCATGCTTCGAGAGACTCGAGCATTCCAGGGACGGGAGCTCTGATTTTCATGCCCCGCAAGTCATCTAAGCTTTCAATTGGCATATTGCTACCAAGGCTGTTTGATCCGTAAATGCTGTAGCAAAGTAGCTTGGTATTGTGCTCTTCAAACAGACTCTCCAAGATTGGATGGATCTCATCTCTGGCTCTGACAAATTGATCTATATCTTCCATTATCAAAAAATAATCTGAGAAGGAGTATACGGGGTTGTATCCACCCCACTGTCCGGCAGAGGCGAGCCCCATCTCCACGGCACCAGCAACGCAGGCATCCATGCCATCCTGATATGAGTAGAGCTCTCCGCCTGGATACAGTTCGACCTCAACTCTGCCGCTGGTTCTCTCCTCGACCTGTTTTTCAAAGTATGGCATCAGTTCGCTACAGAAATAATGCGAGGAAGTCATGCCTGTAGTGTACCTTAGTTTGATCGGTTCTTCGGTCGATTGGGAGGGAGTACAACCAATTGCGATCATGGCAATTAGCAGTACTACAATTATAGGTGCTAGGTATACCTGTTTTATTTTTCTCCTCATAAACAAAGCCTCCTTTCCATTTTCTGTGAATGGAGCTAAACC
>JAGYOV010000093.1 GCA_018399375.1 Dehalococcoidia bacterium | reverse complement strand
TTGTGAGCCATTTGCTATCTCAGTTCCCACCATCATTTTTCTTAACGATATTATGGCATTGTGTTGTAGCGCCTTTATTGTTCCTGTATTCTTTCCCAGGGCATCAGCTGTTTCCGCTACGGAGAGCTCTGCTCCGAAGCGAAGAGATATCACTTCGCGCTGTGCTGGAGATAACTTCTTTATCAACTCTGTTAGTTCTTCAGCCTCTAGTTTGTGTTGTGTAGTGCGTTCTGGATCAAATTCATGGCTGGGGACTATGTTGTCATCCCACTCCATTTTCTCCATCTTGCTCTCTTTTCTGATGCAGTCGATTATCTGGTTATGGGCAATGCGAAATAGCCAGGAGGAAAAAGGTAAATTGCGCCATTTATAACGTCCAATTGCTTCCAGCGCTCTGGCAAAGACTTCCTGTGTTAAGTCCTCCGCTCTTTCCTGGTTTCCTGTTCTGAGGTAAATATAGCGGTAGATTTTGTCAAGGTACTCCTGGTATAACTGAGCAAAGGCTTCTCCATCGCCGTTGATCGCTCGGGCAACTGTATTCTCTTCGATAGACATCAATGGATCTCCCGGGTATCTTTGATGTCTATTATAGAGAAAACGAGAAAGAGGAGAAAAGGTTTATTCTGCAAGCAGGAAAGTATTCCTCTCCGCATCCGTCTGGGTGCGGAGAGGAATACTGGCAGAAAATCTGTTTTTGATGGAGCTTCAAGATGACTTGTTGACCTGTCTCTCAGCCCAATTTCCAGCACCCGGTAATTTCCATATTCTGCCCGTTGCTGCCTGAACCATGAGGATGATCCATAACACGAAGGCCAGAATAGAAATAATCCAGGATAGAATTCCGCCGATAAAGGGGATCCAACTCAGAACCAGGCTCGCCACGGTCAGTACGCCAAAGGTCATTATGGACTGAAAGGCATGAAACTTAACGAAATTGCTTTTCTTCTCGATTACGAGAAAGACTATTCCTGAAATCCAGCCAAGCACGTAGCAAAGAAGTCCCGACACATTGCTTGATAGACCAGTGCTGGTTTCAGAAGAGCGCTCGTTTTGCTGGATCTGGTCATTGAGGGCAGCACCACATCTGGAGCAGAATTTAGCCCCCTCCGCATTTTCCTGGCCACATTTTGGACAAAACACCTTTCACCTCCTCTTGGAGTTTATTATTCTCGTTGAATTATTTCAGTATTTACTTTGCATTGTCAATGGGCAGCGCTCAAATTCGCCAGTTGCGATATTGTAGTTCGTATCCTTGATGGAGGTAGTGAGATCTTGCTGCAGAATGCCTGTCTCATTGAAGCACGGAATAGCAAGGGGATATAATATCTCTAACTTGGAACAAATAGAATCTCTCGATAGGATTTTGGCTCAGGTCACTCGGCCAGCTCGCTATACGGGAGGTGAGTGGAATTCTACAGTTAAGCAGTGGGAAACAACACCAAATCGAATAGCTTTGTGTTACCCTGAAGTATATGAAATTGGCATGTCCAATCTGGCATTGCCGATTCTCTATGAGATCATTAATAGCCAGCAGGATGCTCTAGCAGAGAGGGTTTATGCTCCCTGGTTGGATATGGAAACCATTCTGCGTAGAGAAAAACTTGCCCTCTTTAGTCTGGAAACGAGGCATGCTCTAAGAGAATTTGATGTCGTTGCGTTTTCGTTTGGTTATGAACTAACTTATACCAACGTGTTAAACGTTCTTGATCTGGCGCAAATCCCCCTGTTTAGCTCTGAAAGAGGTGATCGTTATCCGCTGATAATAGCGGGAGGGAGTTGTGCTCTTAATCCTGAACCTATGAGTGATTTCATCGATATTTTTGCCATTGGCGATGGAGAAGAAGTGGTGCTGGAGTTGCTGGATCTGCTCCGTGCATATAAGGGGAATAAAAAGGCGATGTTGGAGCAGGCGGCTAGAATAGAAGGTCTATATGTGCCCTCGGTTTACACCGTTAACTATAATCAGGATGGAACTATACGTGATATCGCGCCCCGTAGTGGTGAAGCTATGAGGAAAATCAGGCGCAGAATAGTGAATAAACTGGGGTTTTATCCTGTGAGGCCGGTTGTTCCTTATGTTGAAGTGGTGCATGATCGTGGTATCATCGAGATTCAGCGTGGCTGTACTCGAGGGTGTCGCTTCTGCCAGGCGGGGATGATTTATCGCCCCGTGCGGAATCGCCCTCGTGAAGAAGTGATAGCTGCCGTGCGCAAGTTGTTGGATGGCTGTGGTTATGCTGAAATATCCCTGCTTTCCCTCAGTGCTGGAGATTACCCCGATATTGAGGATCTTGCCCTTGGCCTGGCGCAGCAGTTTACCGGGAGGGGGGTAATTTTATCTTTGCCCAGCTTGCGGTTGGACTCCAACGTACTAGACTTGTTGGAGCTGCTGCCAGGGCCGCGAAAAGTGACGCTTACTTTTGCTCCTGAGGCGGGTTCTGAGAGGCTGCGGCGGGTTATAAATAAAAACATTCCTGACGAGGTTATTTTAGATACGCTTCGTTTGGTTATGGATAGGGGTTGGAGAAAAATCAAACTCTACTTTATGGTGGGGTTACCGAGCGAGATGATAGAAGATGTGCTTGGTATCGTGGAATTGGTGTCAAGGATCAGGCAACTCTCTAAGAGCAGCAGGTTGCATGTGGGAGTATCTCTCCTCATCCCCAAGCCCCATACTCCATGTCAGTGGCTGGCACAGGAAACAGAAGAACAGTTGTCTCCCAAGTATGATTTATTGAAAAGCGGATTGCGTAGGGAGGGAATCAGTTTATCCTGGCCGGACACCAGAGTTAGCCAGCTGGAGGCTGCCTTGTCCCGGGGGGATCGCCGTCTGGGTAGAGTTATTTATCATGCCTGGCAGAAGGGCTGTAAATTTGATTCCTGGACCGAGCATTTCAAATATGCAAAGTGGCTGGAGGCCTTCCATGACTTTGGGCTGGATCCACGCTTCTATGCCAATAGAAAAAGGAATCTGGGAGAAGTCTTCCCCTGGGATCATATTGATATTGGAGTAAGTTCCGATTTTCTTGTGAGTGAATATCACAAGATGGAGCTGGGTGAGGAGACGCCCGATTGCCGTTATGGAGAATGTAACGTCTGTGGTTTACAGGATTGGGAACTCTAGAGGCTGCCCCACTCCAGCTAGCTTTTGCCGTTTTATTCGTATAATCGCAGTGGGTGTCATGTTGCAGTGCATTGGTTCCGTTTTCTATCCCGTGCAATGCCTTGTTGCTATAACCAATGGAGAATTAATGGAGTGCCCAGCCGATTTCATGTTGCAGGAGGATGAAACAATTGTTTGTACTTGGGCTATTTTTAGGATATAATTACCCTCTAGTATTTTGGTATGGGAGGTATTAGAATGGAGAATAGTCCATTTCCAAAATGTCAAAAATGTGGCAAAGGTGATTTGGTTCCCCTGTCTGACTTTGGTAGCCAGGGTGCACCGATTCATTACAAGGCCTGGGTCTGTACCAATCCTGATTGTGGGTACAACATAAAAATTAGGAATGGCGAAGTCTACCTGGGTGAGCCCATCCTTAACGGTGAACTTCATTCCCGCACGCGCCAGGAATTCACTCGTTAGATGTAGTGGGATTATTTAACTTAGAGCGCCTGGTTGCGTATGGGGTTGATTTTTTCTTCCCAAAGCGGTGTGTTGGCTGTGGGAAGGTGGGTGGTTTTATCTGTCACGAGTGCAGCGGGAGCTTGCCGCGGTTGGTGTCGCCAATCTGTCCTCGGTGTGGTAGGCCTCAGATGAGCGATATAGTGTGCGCAAGGTGCAGGCAGAGCCCGGGTGATATTGATGGTGTGCGCTCGCCGTTTATATTTGATGGGGTGATTCGTGAGGCCATATACCAGCTGAAATACCATGGCTTGAAGTCGATCTCTTCTTGTTTGGCGGAATACTTGGCAGCTTACTTGACAGATAATCCGTTGCCCGGTGAGATAGTGGTTCCGGTGCCTTTACATCCCAAAAGGTTGAAACAAAGAGGCTATAACCAGTCCAGTTTGTTGGCGAGGAAAATGTGCTCTTTTCTCTCCCTGCCGGTAGTAGAGGACTGTCTCGTTCGGGTTAAACGTTCAAGGCCCCAGGTCGAGGCCTCCAGTGCAGGAGAAC
>JAGYOV010000092.1 GCA_018399375.1 Dehalococcoidia bacterium | reverse complement strand
AAAGTCAATGTTGCAAGGGTAATCACCTCTAAGCTGTTTCACTATTGTTCTAACCTGAGAGCCACCGGTAGCTCCTATAGGATGACCCTTGGAGAGAAGTCCACCGTCAATATTAACGGGAATCTTGCCATCATGATATGTAGCTTTGTCCGCAACTAACTTAGGGCCTTCACCTGGTTTGGCAAATCCCAGATCTTCGTAAGCCAGAATCTCCGATATAGTGAAGCAATCGTGCACTTCAGCTACATCTATGTCCTCAGGCCCCAACCCCGCCATCTCATAGGCCACCTTTGCCGCTTCTCTGGTAGCGAGGAAACTGGTATTGGAAGCCCTGGCACTCCAGTTGAGTTCAGCAGTTGCTGAACCTACACCAAGAACCCAGACGGGCTTGCTGGTGTATTCCCTGGCTTTATCGGCATTGGCAAGAATAACGCATGATGCTCCATCGGCATTAGCGCAACAATCAAACTTCTTAAGTGGGCTACAAATCACATCTGAACCCATTATATCTTCAAGACTCAACACTTTCTTATAGTTGGCCTTGGGATTCAGAGAACCATAGTGCGAATTTTTAACCCTCACCCTGGCTAGATCTTCCTCTGTTGCACCATATTCATACAGGTAGGCCTGAGCGTACAACGCATGCCCTGCGGGCATGGTTGTCCCGAAGGTAGAACTGAACATCGTATCGTCTCCTCTCCCCATCACCTCTGCAGCATCGCGCGAAGATAGCTCAGACATTTTCTGGAAACCTATCATGACGATGATGTCGTGAATTCCTGCCTTTATCATGGAATACGCCACTCTCACTCCCGTGGTGCCAGACGAACAAACGCTCTCTATATAAAAGGCAGGATTTGGAGTCAATCCGAGATATTCCGATATCAATGCTGCTGGCGTTCGCTGCTTGTCATATTCTGGGGCAGAGGCAATAATCAAGGCATCTACATCATTGGGAGAAAGATCGATCCCCTCCATAGCTTCCCTGTATGCCTCAAAGCAAAGCTCTCTAATGGAGACCCCGCAGTTGCGAGTAAAAGCAGTTTGCCCCACACCAATAACGGCAACTTCTTCTTTCATTGGGTTACCTCCTGTACAAAATTTGCGATTATCCTAGCACGGCTGACAATTCCAGACAAGTTGCCGCTATGCCACATACCACCTCATTGCCCCCACCAGCGGGCTAGCTCAATATAGAGCCAATAAAATCTCTCCTTCCCAAGAGGAAATCCTTTGTTGACATACTTTTCTTACCCTCCACCTGAAGTTCACATAGCTCCAGAATGCCCTCTCTAACGATCACCCCCACCCCTCTTGGCCCCGGTAGAGCCACTACTTCTCCTTCTCTACCCTCTGCTACACTGCCGAGGGGGACAACCCTGATAATTTTAAGGCGTTTACCTTTCCAGTAAGTATAGCTACCCGGCCAGGGATTGTATGCTCTAACGCGACGAGAGAGCTCTTCTGCATCCAGCCGCCAATCCATTTCTCCTTCTCCGCTAGAGAGCAATGCGCTATAGGTAGCCTGATCTCCGTCCTGCGCTCGCGTTTCGATCTCGCCCGCAACCCACCGAGGTAAAGTCTCTCTCAAAAGTTCACCGCCCACATGAGCCAGCTCAGATTCCAGAACACCGGCGTCACTTTCAGGGGCAATCTCTATTGTTTTTTGAGCTACAATGGGACCACTATCAAGACCTTCATCCATTAACATAATGGTAACGCCCGTAGTCCGATCGCCGCAGAGAATAGCATGGGTTACGGGTGAAGGGCCCCGATGCAGGGGTAACAGCGAAGGATGTACGTTGAGACACCCATATCGGGGAAGAGACAACAACTCAGCAGGCAGAAGATGTCTAAAAGACGCTACCACGATCAAATCGGGGGCCAGTTCAGCTAAACCATCGAGCATGTCTGGCGACCTCATATTTGAGGGTTGGATAACGGGAATATTACGATCCAAGGCGAGTTCTTTCACCCGCTGTGAGGTAAGCTTTTGTCCCCTGCCAGCTCGCTTATCAGTCTGAGTATATACAGCTACCACTTCATAGGAAGCATCAAGCGAAAGTAAAGAGGACAATATAGACACGGCAAAGTCTGAAGCGCCCATAAAAACGAGCCGGATGGACATAAAAAAATTTTGGCCCCTTTTTTTCATTATGTCAAAGATTCCCTAGATAACGATTATGGCACCTCTATAAAATAGACCTCGTGCTTTCAGTTCTTACTCGGTTCTTTTCTTTATCCTTCAAGTCGGAAAACAATAGAAGAGGAGTTCGTGGGGAGGAAATTGGAGTCAGCTAGAGACATTTGGGCAAGGGCTTTAGGCGAACTTCAGATCCAGGTCAACAAAGCAAACTACAATACCTGGCTCAGGGATAGCGAAGGAGTAAGCTACGAAGACGGCACCTTCGTAATATGTGCCCCCAATGTCTTCGTGGCCGAATGGGTCTCCCAGCGCCTCCGCTCCCTGGTCGAAAAGTCCCTGAGCAACATACTGGGCCGTGACGTCAACGTACAAATTGAAGTGTGCCGCCATGAGCTAAAGCAATCCGAACCATCTATCTGCTCTCTCCACGCCGATGGCGGGACCAGTAGCAAGGTCAGGAAGAGGGAGGGATTTAATCCCAGATATACTTTTAGCAACTTCGTCGTTAGCGACTACAACTACCTCACGTTTAACGCTGCCAGAGAAGTAGCGGAATATCCAGGACAGGCGTATAACCCCCTTTATATCTACAGTGATACCGGCCAAGGTAAAACCCATCTCTTGCACGCTATAGGACAGGAGGCAAAAAATAAGGGAATAAAGGCAATATACGTAGCTGCAGAGAACTTCACCAGTGAATTCATTCTGGCCATAAAGCAAAAACAGGTTGAAGCCTTCCGTAGCAAGTTCAGGGATGCACAAACTCTGCTATTCGATGACGTGCAATTTATTGGCGACAAGAAGCAGTGCCAGCAGTGCTTTCTACAGATATTCAAGGAGTTATTCAGCAACGAACAGCAAATTGTTGTCACTGCGGATTGCCATCCCAGAGATGTACCTTCTCTGGACAGCAAACTGAGATCACGATTGCAATCAGGGTTGGTAACCTTTATGGAGTGCCCTGATATTGAAGCACGCCTGGAAATACTGCACACCAAGGCCGCAATGCTCAAAGTGTCAGTTACAGAAGATGTACTTCAAGTTATAGCAGAGGAAATGAAGGGCAGCATCCGCGAACTTGAAGGGGCACTGGCTTATTGCGCCGCTCAAGCTAGATTAAGCGGAACTGACATCACCAAACAAACAGTTAACAACTTTTTAACAGGAAACAACCATGGCAATGGAAACTCTATCATTAACGCAGTGGCCAGCTATTTCAATCAGCCAGTAGAAGCAATAAAGGGACAAAAGAGAAACAAGGAAGTAGTACTGGCACGGCATATCGCCATGTACCTCTTGCGTGAAGAAAATGGCAACTCCTTTGCAGAAATAGGCAGAACGATAGGAAACAAAAATCACGCCACGGCCATTTACGGCTACGATAGGATAGCCAGTGAGTTGAACGTTAACCCCACTTTATGTCAACAAATCGCCTATATCAAAGAGCATCTCAAAATTCACAAGGGTTAACTATTCTACCAGTAAAAGCGGATACACATCTCCAAAATATATCTTTAATTTTAATGCAATACATTGTTAATAGATTGTTAATTTATCCATCTCTTTCTGATAAAATAACCTCCTCTTCACCGTGGTAAGATAGTTACTAGCAGAACTCCACCAAAATTCCCTCAATTAATATTACTAGTCTTATTATCAGAGATTAAAATGTCTGGTGGGATATGAATAACATTAATAAAACAAGTAAAATAAACATAATAAGGAAATGGAATAAAAGTATATGATAACAAGTGCCGGGGTTAACATTAGGGGTGGTAGTGGTGGAGATGGGCTTGTAAGGTTTCGCCGTGAGAAATATATTCCTCATGGAGGGCCTGATGGGGGAGATGGTGGGAAGGGTGGTGATGTTATTTTCCGAGCTAGTAGTAGCATAATGGATCTGGGAATGATCAAGCATACGAAGCAGTTATCTGCTGAAGACGGCGAGAATGGTGGAAGTAACCGCAGGCATGGTAGAAATGGTAGCGATGCCGTTATCAATGTGCCTATGGGGACGGCAGTTTATGAGGTAACCAGTTCGGGTGAAAAATATCTAGTGGCT
>JAGYOV010000091.1 GCA_018399375.1 Dehalococcoidia bacterium | reverse complement strand
GTTTAATTCCTGCGATCATTCAGGATGATCGTAATGGTGAAGTGCTTATGCTGGGTTATGTAAATAAGGAATCGCTAAGGCTAACGGTGGAGACGGGAGATGTCTGGTTTTACAGCCGTAGCAGGGAGCAATTGTGGCATAAGGGAGAAACTTCTGGCAACTTTCTCAGGGTGCGCTCTATCAATAGTGATTGCGATGGAGATACGATACTGATAAGAGCTGAACCCGCTGGGCCTGTGTGTCATCTGGGATATCGGACATGCTTTCTGAAAAATGAAGAAGAGCCAAGAGTTTTGCAGGATGAAGATCTACTCTAGTAGCTTTCTTCATCTCCACTTCTATCCGCATAGATAACTTCTTTTGGTGCTTCTTGCATTGCTGTTCCCTTAGAGTTCTTGAGGCAGTGCGTTTTGAGGTGATTTTGGCGTCGTGATGACCTTGAGCACTGTGTCTATACCGCAACGCGCTGTAAAATCTAATAGCGGCGATAAAGGGAATGAAAATTATGACAGAGGTTCTTTCTATGTACGGTGGAGGTATCCGGGTAGCGCGAGAGACGGAATGTCAGTATCTGGATTAAGCAGGACCACTGCTGTGACGATGGTTCACAATGCAATACTTCTTGAGATTAAGGGCAGTAACGATCTTGTCTCACAGTAGTATTTCTTTAAAGGCTGTTTGACCGCTGTGATATATGCAACAAAGAGCCTATGGCAATAAACCATGTAAGACTTCTTTGTAGAAGGGGTAAGAGGAGTTCCGAACTAGTCCTTTATCTGGTAGCGCTTCTTAAATCGCTCGACCCTTCCCATGGTATCCACTATTCGTTGTGTTCCAGTATAGAAGGGATGGCATTTACTGCATATCTCTACCTTGATTTCTGACTTTGTAGAGCCTGTGGTAAAAGTATTGCCGCAAAGACAGGTTACCTTAGCGTTATCATAGTACTTGGGGTGGATTTTATCTTTCATCGTAAACGCTAACCTTCTTTTTGTATTTAGTCGCTAACTCATATTTGACGTAACCATCGATCAGGGAGAAAAGAGTGTGATCTCTTCCCATACCCACGTTGTTGCCTGCCATTATGCGCGTTCCACGCTGCCTCATCAGGATATTCCCAGCGCGCACCTTCTCCCCTCCGTATTTCTTCACTCCCAGCCGCTTTGACTGGCTATCGCGCCCGCCTCTTGCGCTTCCACCTGCTTTCTTATGTGCCATATTTAATCTCCAGGCTTGATTATTCCATTTATGAGCAACCTGGTATGTATTTGACGGTGTCCCTGCTTCTTGTGATATCGTATCTTTGACTTATATTTGAATACCGTTACTTTGTCCCCTTTGACTTCACCCAGGGAAGTAGCCGTGATTTTAGCACCCTTAATATTTGGATTGCCCACTAGAATATCGCCCTCGCCTCCAATGAACAGCACATTTCCCATCTCCACCGATTCACCCTCAGGTTTATCGAGGCGCTCAACTTCTATCGTCTGTTTTGGAGTAACCTTGTACTGCTTGCCACCTTGCTCGATTATGGCGTAAATTTTAACACCTCCGCTCCGGATGGCTTCCCCCTTAGCAGGCAATTTAACTCCCTGCTTCTGGAGGGGAAACTCCCGAATTTAGCTGTCCCTTATAGCACATTCGGACAGAACAACTAAAGCAGGATAGATTCTAGCAGCCCCAATTGCGAGTGTCAAGTAAATCCTTTCTGCTGCTTCTTGATCCATTTTAAGGCAGTCTCCATCGCAGCCATATCCAGGCGCAGCTTATGTCCGGCTCCAGAAATTATGGCCAGGTCCTTTGGTTGCCTGGCTTTCTGGTATAGCCTGCGTGCGTGCTCCAGTGGGACTACTTCGTCGGCATCACCGTGGATTAGAAGTAGCTGGCGAGGTGAAAGTTTATCTATCCATTTGATTGGAGAGATCGTCTCAAATCCTTCCAGCCATTCCTGTGCTGAGGGAGGGAAATCTTTATCCTTGATGGCTCCAATTTCGTGAAAGTGCCGAATAGTAGATTGCAGGTTTTCTTTGTTGGCCAGGATGCTGAATTCGGCGGGGCAGGCACAGGCTGTTAGTGAAGTTACACGAGGATCTTGAGAGGCTACATAGACACTTACTGCTGCTCCTCCACTAAAGCCCAGAAGATGGATATGGCTCTTGTCTACCTCGTCAAGACCAATAAGAAAATCTAAGATAACCTGCAGATCATAGCTCCATCCTAGCAGGTCAAAGTTGCCCTGACTTTTGCCGGTACCGCGGAAGTTGAATATCAGTGTGGTGAAACCTTCCAGACAAAATCTCTTTGCCAGATAAGCATATCCTTTGCTGTCGGGGCTGTATGGCGTGGCCGGGATGCCATGGCAGATGCATATAGAGGGGTGGGGTCCGCTTTCCTCTGGAGTGTAGATTTCTCCGGCGAGTTCGACCTCTCCGCTTCGCAGATGAAAAATTCTTGATTGCGCCATCTTGTACTCCTCTTCTTGGCTTGGTATAGCTTTTTCAAGCACTGCAGAGGAAATATCTCCCTCTTGATAACTTGCTAATAGTTTAGCAGGGCAATCGAGGCAGCGCGATATGGATCAAGTATACTATACTTAGCTCGGAAAGGCCTTACGGGGTGGAAATTTCCTCCCTGTAATAAGCAGCGATCATTTTATTGTCGTGCGCGTTGACGATGTTGGTCAAAAAATGACGAAAATGGGAACGTCTGTGAGCAGTATGTTTTCCAGTATTGCCTTTCGTTATGATTTTCTCAATGCATTGCTCAGTTTCGGCAGAGATAGATACTGGAGGCAGTTCACTGCCTCCAGTATCGCAGGTGAATTTGAAGGCGCTTTTCTTGATGTCGCCACGGGCACTGGTGATCTTGCAGTGGAAGTAGCACGCAGATCTGGTGAGAAGAGTAGTATCATCGGGATAGATTTTTGCCAGAACATGCTGGATAAAGCACGTGATAAGATGACAAAGGCAATGCCTGGCAAGGTGGAGCTTATCTGCGCTCAAGCCGAGTTTCTCCCCTTCTGCGATAATATCTTTGATGGCATTACCGTTGGCTTTGGCTTGAGGAATATGCCCGATATCGAAAGAGCGCTTAAGGAAATAGTAAGAGTGCTGAAGGGTGGGGGAAGGTTAATTTGCCTTGAATTTAGTCTCCCCGAGAACAAGATATTTGGCAGGATTTATTCTATCTATCTCTCGCGGATTCTCCCTTTTCTGGGAGGAATCATCTCGGGAAATAGAGAAGCGTATGCTTACCTTCCGCGGTCGATATCAGAATTTCCCCCCTCTAGCAGATTGAAGGAGCTTATGGAGAGAACTGGCCTGAGAGATGTTGAAGCGTACCCCCTGACTTTTGGGGTGGTGACAGTTCATATTGCCACCAAATAAAAGTAAACGGGTGTGCTCCAGGAGAGGGCTTATAGTTAAATAATGAGCTTGAGGGGCTGGTGGTCTCTCTTTTGGCACAGAGCTCTTTTTGGGGCTAAAATGGAGGAGTTCACAGTGAAGCTAAAGATATGGTTCTTGGAGACCAGGCCACAGTTTTTGGTGCTTTCCATCGTGCTGTCATTTTTGGGTACTTCTGCTGCCTTGTATGATGGTTCATTTCACCTGGGCAAAGCTCTTCTGGCTTTTCTGGGTTTACTCCTCTGTCATATCAGCGTGAATTCTCTGAATGACTACTTTGATTATAAAAGTGGCATAGACATGGAAACGAAAAGGACTCCTTTTAGCGGAGGCAGTGGTATCTTGCCACCGGGTCTGCTTGAGCCGAGCCATGTTTTCTGGTTCGGCGTGGTTTCTCTTTTGCTCGCTGTGCCAATAGGCGTTTACTTCGTTATTACAGTGGGGTGGTCATTGCTGCCTTTGCTCTTGGTAGGTGCATTGTGTGTTGTTTTTTATACTCCCCTTTTTACCAGAATGGGATGGCCCGAGTGGGCTCCAGGTGTGGGTCTGGGGACTTTGCCCGTCTTAGGTTGTTATTTTGTGCAGACTGCTAATTACACTATACCTGCATTGGTTATGAGCTTACCTTCGGGTATTCTGGTGCATAATTTGCTTTTTCTGAATGAATTTCCCGATGTGGAAGCTGATAGAAAGGCTGGCAGGAAAACACTGCCTATTATTATGGGCAAGGGAAGGGCAGGAATGCTATATTCTGTGCTTACCGGAGTAGTTTATTTGTGGATAGCCGGCGCTGTAGTGATGGAGATGGTGCCGGTCTTTGTACTAATAGCTTTGTTAACGCTTCCCCTGGCGATAAAGGCCATTAAGGCTACCTTAAGGCAGGCGTATCCGGGAAATCTGGCTGTGGCGATGAAGAACAATGTCCTGGTTGTATTGTTGATTCA
>JAGYOV010000090.1 GCA_018399375.1 Dehalococcoidia bacterium | reverse complement strand
TCCAGGACAAGGTGATTCAGGACACTAATTTCAAAGTTACGATAAACTAGAGAACGGTTAGCTGGCATTATCTCTTCTAAAACTATCCCCTTTCTCTTTCGTAAAAGGCCCAGATACCCACGTCTTAAACCTAGAGCAGCGAAAAGACATCCTTTTGGCATCAGACAATCAACACTTGCGTCGGTGAGTAAAGTTTTGAGAACATCTTCACTTAGAGGAATGAAATCCAGTACAAAATATTTCTCAATCCTGTTCAGCAACAAGTTACTCTCCATTAGAGAAGGGCTGATGCCTTGCACCATGCGATGGATAGGTAAGATTACAAGGCCAGGATCAGAAAACTCTACCAGAGAAACCAGAACATAATCACTGGCTTGCCGAGAACTACCTGAATAGGATTTTCGTCTCTCTTGCTGATAGTACCGGGCTGTTTCGTAACGGTGATGGCCATCACCCAAATACAGAGATCGCCGTGAAAAGAACCTTATCAGTTTTTCCTGCAATGTGCGATCTGTTATCTTCCACAAGTCATGCCATTCCCCTCCACAACGATCCTCCTGCGGGCTAGCAACACGTTTAAGCACTGGCTCATCCTGTATCACTTGCGAAAAAATGGCTTCGTTGCTCTTCTCCTCATCCCGGTAAAGGCACAACAACGGGCTAAAATTAGCATGGCAGGCTTCCATCATCCGCAAGCGGTCGCTCTTATCCTTGGGAGAAGTTTCTTCATGCGGATAGATACCTTCCATCCACGGAACGAGCTTAAGCCGGGCAAATAGACCGCGGCGCACAAAAGTCTCCCCCAAGTAGGTAAAATAATGGTCGTGCAGATAAAAAGAAGGTTTTTCATCAAATTTTAGAATTCCCTCTGCAAGCCACTTATGAAAAGTCTTTGCTGCCTGACAGTATTTATCGCAGGATGCTGCCCCCGCCTGCTCTACCTGATCTAGAGGGAACTCCAAACGAATGGGATTGTATTCCCCTGCTCGGTAATAAAACTCCTGTTGCTCAGGGCTGATAACATCATAAGGAGGGCAGATAAAGGTAGCTACTCCTCCATCTACACTCAAACTATAGCGTATGCCACGAAAAGGACGAATTTCCATCAATCCAGTTACGCACCACCCTGTAAGGCTCGCGATAGACCTCCTTCCCAAGTCTTTCTTAGCTCGGCTATAGACACATCGATATAACCTTCGACTATCAGATGTTGTCCACCAACCTCGCCCAAAAAAGCCATGGAAACTCGCCATTTTCTGGCTATACGACTCAGCTTAACCAACGCACTCCGAGTTAAAGATATTACAATTCGAGATTGCCGTTCTCCAAAGAGAATAGAATCCAATCTAGTAGATGCATCGGGGGTCTCCTTCCCCTTAGCGGGATGTTCTTCGAGATAACAAGATATCTCTCCCCTCAAACCGATGTTCCCTGCTATACAACTTTCTGCAACGGTTACTGCCAGGCCACCATGAGAACAATCGTGGGCAGATTTAATTAGCCCTGCCCGTATAGACTCCAGAAGACACCCCTGCACTCTTCTTTCCAGAGATAAATCCATAGAAGGTTTACCCTTTACCAAGCCATGTACCACTGCCAAATACTCACTACCACCAAGACCATCTCTGCCTTCAACTCCAGAAAAACCTTCTCCTAACAAGAACACCAGGTCGCCTTCATCTTTAAAAGAAGGAGTACAGCAATTGCTAATATCATCAATCAACCCTACCATCCCTATAACAGGAGTAGGGTAGATAGCTCCTTCTTTGGACTCGTTATAGAGGCTAACGTTGCCACTAATAACGGGAAGTTGTAATTCCCGACAGGCCCGGGCGATCCCCTTAATGCACTCTCTCAATTGATAATAGACTTCTCCTTTCTCGGGATCACCAAAATTAAGACAATCAGTTACCGCCATAGGATCAGCCCCACTGCAAACTAGATTTCTGGCTGCTTCAGCTACTGCAACCGCTCCACCTACAAAAGGATCGAGATAACAATACTTCCCATTGCTATCGGTTGTCAGTGCAAGCCCCTTCTTTGTTCCCTTGACCCGCAGGACTGCCGCATCACTGCCAGGAAGGACTACTGAGTTATTTAGCACCTGGTGATCATACTGACGATAGACCACCTCCTTACTGGCAATATTGGGGGAAGATAACAACTGCAACAGGACGGACTTGCACTGCCGCGGTTTCACATCAGAGACATCCCTCAAATCAAGAGACTGTGCTTTGCCCAGCCATGAAGGTCTCCTCGCTCGAGGGCGATATAATGGAGGATTCGATAGCAGGCTAACCGGGACCTCAGCAGTAATCTCTTCTCCTTCTCTGACTATAGCTATACCATCTCCAGTAACCTGACCAATGACAGCAGAGGCAATCTCCCAGCGATCAAATAAAGCCTTCACCTCATCCTGATATCCCTTCTTAACAATTAGCAGCATCCTCTCCTGCGATTCCGACAGCATTACCTCATATGGAGTCATATTATCTTCACGACGAGGGACTTCCAGCACATCTATATTCAGACCGCAACCACCCTTTGCAGCAGACTCTATAGCAGAGCTGGTTAATCCCGCAGCCCCCAGATCTTGCATGCCCACGATCCAATCGGTATGGGCTAACTCAAGACATGCCTCTATAAGCAATTTTTCCAGGAAGGGGTTGCCCACCTGTACCGTGGGGCGCAATTCCTGATCTCCATCCAAAGTACGAGATGCCAGTCCTGAAGCACCATAGATTCCATCCCTCCCAGTATCAGCTCCTACAAGCATGAGGATATTACCTTCTCCTTCCATACTGGAACTAACGAGTTCTCCTTCGCGAGCTATTCCCAAACAAAGAACATTAACCAGGGGGTTAAAAGAATAGCACTCAGAAAAAGAAAGTTCACCACCAACATTGGGGATTCCCAAGCAGTTACCATAAGAAGCAATTCCATCAATAACGCCGTTACACAGGTAACGATTATGCGTCTGGAAAAGAGGCCCAAAACATAGCGAATTCATCAAAGCAACAGGGCGAGCCCCCATGGTGAAGATATCGCGCACGATACCACCTATTCCGGTAGCTGCACCCTGAAAAGGTTCAACCGCGGAGGGGTGGTTATGAGACTCCATCTTCATCACCACTACCAATCCATCTCCAATATTCACCACGCCAGCGTTCTCCTCTCCAAGTCCTACCATTACGCGCCTACCGCTGGACGGCAATAATTTGAGCAAGGGTTTGGAATGTTTGTATCCACAATGCTCGCTCCATAGCGAACCCAGTATGCCCAACTCCACACCAGTTGGCTCTCTACCCAGCTCCCTAATAATGAGCTCATATTCCTGCTCACTTAAAGCAACTTTATCCAGATCTTCTTTGGCAATATTCAATTACAGACTCCCAGATTAAATTACCATCGGTGCTACCCAGAATATCTTCACAGGCCCTCTCGGGATGAGGCATCATGCCGAGAACATTGCCCTCCCTATTAACTATACCTGCAATATTATGTAGAGACCCATTAGGATTGGCTGCATGGGTTACCCTGGCAGCAGCGCTAGAATAACGGAAAATAACCTGCCCATTTGCCTCCATCATCTGCAGGGTAGATTCATCAACATAATAGTTGCCCTCATAGTGAGAAATAGGAATCCTCAGCACCTGTCCTTTATGACACTTGGAAGTGAAGGGGCTTTCATCATTCTCCACCCTGAGATTAACCCACTGGCAGCGATATTGTAGATGATCAGCGGGGAGCAAAATCCCAGGAAGAAGCCTCGCTTCACATAAAATTTGGAAACCATTACAGATACCAATAACGAGCCCTCCTGATCGAGCGAACTGGCCCACACTATCCATAATCGGAGAAAAACGGGCTATGGCACCAGCCCTGAGATAATCGCCGTAAGAAAACCCTCCTGGAAGAACGACACAATCGTAGCCTGATAGATCGATCTCCTTGTGCCATATATAATCGGCCTTCACTCCCAACACATCGCTAATAGCATAATGACAATCACCGTCACTCCACGTACCAGGAAAAACAACAATGCCAAATTTCATGCCACAAACGAAAAGGCGGCAATTCACCGCCTTGACACCTATCAGCCAGTCTAGATCACGCTGGCTTTACCACTAACCTTAAGACAACAACTGTGAGACAACCTCGGAAACCTCTTTCCCATCAGCTCTACCCCGAAGATGAGGCATAAGTTGAGACATCACTCTACCTTTATCTCTGGGCCCTCTAGCATTCAACTCCTCAATAACTCGCTGCACCTCAGCCACGATATCCTCACGCCCCATCTGCTGCGGAAGAAATTCCATGAGAACGCCCATTTCTTCCTCCTCTTTAGCCACGAGATCCTCGCGACCCCCATCCCTGAACATTCCTATGCTTTC
>JAGYOV010000009.1 GCA_018399375.1 Dehalococcoidia bacterium | reverse complement strand
GTCTAGAGCGACCGGATCCCGGGCCCCGCCGAGGGTAAAAGTAAGCAAGGCACCGAAACCGGGCATGACTATAGTTCCACTGGCGAGAATGTTTATGGTGAAGCAGCCAATATATCCCCAGTGAGATATTTCCTCCAGATAGCTACGGTGGTGCACTATGAAAATGCATAGAGCAATGGTAACCGCGAGGGAAATACCTCCTATTACCATTTCTCGTTTAGAAGGTTTTCTCTTGCCTGCTTTAAATGATGGGATTTCCACGATGCGTTCGGAATTCTAACTGCCTGAGCCCTGCAGGCATTTCAGAACTTTGGGTGATTTACTCTTTGTTATTTTGTTATCCTGTTTGTTCTATGTACAGGCGCTATTCTCTAGCAACTGTTGTTTTTGAGCACATAGGATGTTGATGAATGTCCTCAGGATTCTGGCAGTCGCTCCGAATATCGTATACCCTGCATATTCGTAGGATATACTGTCTTTCAGGTTATCTTTGCTAGCAGGGTAGTCATTCTGATCGGAGAAGGTTTTATCCACCAAGAATGACAGGGGTATGGTGATAATTTGCTGTACCTCCCTGCCATCTAATTCGAAGTTATAGGGATATGGAATAAAGGCGGCGAAGGGAGAAATGACGTAGTTCGTATTCTGCGTTACGCAGTCATCGAGTTCTCCCAGTATCTCTGCATCTCTGGCTTCCAGCCCTATCTCCTCTCTGGCTTCCCTTAGAGCAGTTTGGAGCAGTGTTGAGTCCTGGTCTTTGTAGGTTCCTCCAGGAAAACAGATCTCGCCTTTGTGGAAAATTACTCCTTCGCTTCTTCTGGTGAAGAGCAGGTAATGTTGTTCTTCTATGTGAAATAGAGGGACGAGCACGGCTGAAGGAGTAAGGCCATCGTTGAGCACGCGCTTCACTTTGCGATTTAGCAGAGCCTTGATAATTTCCTCTTTCGTAATTCCTGACATTGCTTTAATTCCGGTGGGTAAATGCTATGCCCTGGACAAAGCCCACCAGCTGATTTTTAACCTTAGAGTATAACACACTTAAAAACAGGCGCTATTCCTATTATATTAAGTAAACTCCCATTAAAGATTGGCAATTATCTTGATTGGCCTGGAGCAAGCGTACGTGGTTGTCAGGATTAGCTGAATTTGAATTGCAAGGAGAGATAATTATTACCTTAATGCGTTGAAGAATTTATTTGGGAAGTTTTGGGAAAAAGCGATGAACAAGCAGGCGCAATGTGTTACTTTATGATATAGCGCTTATACTGGGGTAGCTTCACCGAGGAACAGTCTGCTCAGATCGCCTCCTCTATATTGTGGTGGGCCATCGTGGACTCGAACCACGGACCCCAGTCTTATCAGGACTGTGCTCTAACCGACTGAGCTAATGGCCCAACTGCTCGCTGCTTATGTGATAGCAACAGCTATATTGTAAGCGAAAGGCAATGCTTTTCTCAAGTTTCCCCCTGGTTTCCCTGCCACAGCAGTTTTACCGTTGCCCTTATAGTCTCATAACTGAAGCCTCGATAGGCAAGATAGTTTGAAAGACGCTTCTGGAATTGAGGATATTCCAGGTGAGATAACAGGTGCAATCGGCGGCGACTTGCTGCGAGGGCAACTTCTTCGTCATTTACTTCTTCGAGGACGCGTTCTATGACTTTCTGCGATACACCCTTGCCTTTCAACTCCAGCGACATTAGCCTCTTGCTCTTGGGGTTGGATGAAAGGCGGCTATCTCTCCAGAACTGAGCGAAAGCCAGGTCATCAATTAGGTCCTGATGCTTGAGGCTGGCTATGGCCTTATCGATGGTTTCGCTGGAGAAGCCACGCTTGAGTAAATGCTGTCTCAGTTCGAACTCGCTGCGCGCGCGATAGCTGAGATAGCGATAAGCGCTATCAAGACATCGTTGCAGAATAGCTTCATCTGATAATTCTTGGTTGGAATTCACTCATCATCGGCCGCAGGTGTTTCCGTCTCGAGGTAAGGAGAACTGGGCATAGAGGCGGATGAACGAATCTCCTGCTCTATTTGTGCTGCGATCTCGGCATGACTCTTCAGATATTCCTTCGCGTTTTCTCTTCCCTGACCCAACTTGGTTTCACCGTAAGTAAAGAAAGCTCCTGATTTCTTTATCTTTTCCATGGATACTCCAAGTTCGAGCAGGTCGCCCTCTTTGCTTATGCCCTGGCCAAACATGATGTCGAAAATAGCATTGTGAAAAGGTGGTGCCATCTTGTTTTTGACTACCTTGGCCTTTACTCTGTTGCCAATTATCTCTGTGCCCTGTTTTATGGTTTCGCCCTTTCTAAGGTCTATGCGCACCGAGCTGTAAAATTTGAGTGCTCTGCCCCCAGGAGTTACCTCTGGATTGCCGAAAATGATGCCCACTTTCTCTCGTAGCTGGTTAATGAAGACCACGGCTGTTTTAGAGCGGCTAATGGCGGATGTCAGCTTCCTCAGGGCCTGAGACATCAACCTTGCTTGCAGGCCGACATGCGTGTCTCCCATATCGCCTTCTATCTCGGCCTTGGGAACCAGAGCAGCTACGCTATCAATGACCACTATGTCTACTCCTCCACTTCTTACCAGAGTCTCGGTGATCTCCAGTGCCTGCTCGCCAAAATCAGGTTGGGAGATGAGCAAATCATCCAGGTTAACTCCACATTTGGCGGCGTAGTTGGGATCCAGTGCATGCTCAGCGTCTATGTAGGCAGCGATGCCCCCAAGTTTTTGAGTTTCGGCGATCAGGTGCTGGGCCAGCGTTGTCTTGCCTGAAGCCTCAGAACCAAATATCTCAGTGATCCTTCCTCGCGGTATGCCACCCACACCTAAGGCCATATCCAAACTTAGCGATCCCGTAGAAATAACATTTTCAGATGAAATTGGTGGAGATTGTCCCAGACGCATAATTGAACCCTTACCAAAGTGCCTTTCCACTTGCTCAACGGCCAAATCGACCGCTTTTTGTTTCTCTGTTGTCATTGTAGATATCTTAACTTAAAGTATCCTCTAATGCAATGAATTTTCAGGATGTCGTTGGTTTTGCTGTTCTAAATTATTATTGTCTCTCCCCGGGTGAATTTGTAGACTAAGCCATGCGATGCCTCCCAGTAAGAGGGCTCCAATAGCAATTGATATACCTCCGAGAAGGGCGCTGTTTTGCCAGAAAGGTTCGGGAAAGAGCATGATGAGGTAATCTTTGCTGGGATCGAGCATCCATGGCGATTGCGATGGATCTCCAAAGACAAGATAATGGAAGGTCGTGAAAATCTGCTGGAAACCGAAAAAGGAAATTATAGCTATTATAGATATGAAGCATAGAGTAACTATGCTCCCCTTAACTATTCCCCTGGAGAGATCCCTCCATGATTCTCTCCTCCAGAGAAGAAAGATCAGTGCATAAGCGACAATATAGGCTATGCTGGCTACCTGTGCTCTGTGTGCAACCTGGAACAAACTCTTTACATCATCGAGGTGGGTAAGTTCGTAATCGTGAAATAGATTAAATTCTTCTCCGTGAACGGTTACCTTCATCTGGGGTGTTTCTATCTTATTGGTGAAGTAGTTGGTTATCGTTATGGCCACTTCATCTAGCTGGTTTTCATCTATTCCCGTGGCTTGGCTTGCATGGTATTTATGGAAGCCGTATTGGTAAAGTAGAGTACTGCTTGCTCCTCCCCATATAGCGCTGCTGAATAGCAAGGCGGGCATGGAGATTATAAATAACCACCGGGCAAAAATCTTAATGATTGCTACATTCTACTCTATGGTCTTCTTCATCTGCAAAGCGGGATGCATATAAATGCTCATGCTATAATCTGGGTGATGTCGCGAAACTTTGTTCACCTTCACGTTCATACTGAATATAGCTTGCTCGATGGGATGTGTCACATTCCCGATCTCATTGCCAGGGCAAAGGAACTGGGGATGGATAGCCTCGCCATTACTGACCATGGTGTCATGTATGGCGCAATGGACTTTTATCTGGCAGCTAAAGAGGCAGGGATAAAGCCGATCATTGGTTGTGAAGTCTATGTAGCCCCGGGAGATTATCGCAGTCGCGATCCCTCCAAAAGGAATCTCACCCATCTTACCTTGCTCGCTAAGAATGAACAAGGGTATCGCAACTTGATTCAGCTGGTTACCAGGAGCCATATGGAAGGTTTTTACTATAAACCTCGGGTGGATAAGGAACTTCTCAAACTTCATAGCGAAGGTCTCATAGCTCTTTCCGGATGTGCTCAGGGAGAGCCCTCCCAGCTTATCCTGGCTAATCGCCCTGCTGAAGCAGCTGAAGCGGCCTTGTGGTATAAGGAAAATTTTGAGAATTATTTTATCGAGATCCAGAGGCATCCTACTCCTGAGCTAGAGCATCTCAGCAGGGAGCTTGTTCTACTATCTGATAAGTTGGGTATTCCTCCCGTAGCTACTTTTGATGTTCACTATATCTATAAAGAAGATGCTTCTGCTCATGACCTTCTATTGTGTATACAGACAAATTCTACTGTCAACGATGAGAAGAGGCTTAAAATGGTCGGCGACTTCTTCTATTTGCGGAGTCAGGAAGAGGTAGAGGCCATGTTTGAGGATTTGCCTCAGGCGGTGGATAATACCCGGCTGATTGCTGATATGTGCCAGCTGGAATTGGACTTTAGTGAACTTCACCTGCCTCAGGTGGCATTGCCAGAGGGCAAGACAGCCGAGGGCCTTCTGGAAGAGCTTTGCTGGCGAGGAGTGGGAAAGCGATATCAAGATGTTACTCCTGAGATCAGAGAGCGTTTGAGTTACGAATTGGAAGTCATTAAGGAGACGCACTTTGCTGATTATTTCCTCGTTGTCTGGGATATAGCCTCTTTCGTTCGGGAACAGGGCATTTATTTTGGCGTGAGGGGCAGCGCTGCAGCCAGCATAGTGCTTTACTGCCTGGGGATTACGGATATCGATCCGCTGGAGTACCGCCTTGTTTTTGAGCGCTTTCTCAACATAGAACGCCGTGAGATGCCAGATATCGATATGGATTTTCAAGATGACCGCCGCGATGAAGTGCTTTCATATGTTACTCGTAAATATGGAGTTGATCATGTAGCACAGATAATAACCTTTGGCACTTTAGGCGCCAGAGCGGCGGTAAGGGATACGGGCAGAGCTCTAGGGTTACCCTATGCTATTGGCGATAGGGTGGCGAAGCTTATACCGACAGATTTAGCGATAACGCTTGGTAGGGCACTGGAGGAAAGTAATGAGTTGCACGATATGTACTCACAGGATGAAGTCGTGCGGAATTTGATTGATTCAGCCAGAAAGTTGGAGGGAAATGTCAGGCACGCCAGTACTCATGCTGCCGGTGTTGTTATATCCCGAGATCCTTTGATCAACTACGTGCCCCTGCAAATGGCCGGAAGGCAGGAAAATCACTTATCTATGACGCAGTATCACATGGGAAATGTTGCACGGCTGGGGCTTCTTAAAATGGACTTCCTGGGATTATCTAATTTAACTATTCTGGGTAAGGCCATAGAAATTATTGGTTATAGTAGAGGCATTTCCCTGGATCTGCAACATATCCCTCTGGATGATGCCAATACTTTTAACCTGCTTGCCTCGGGAGAAACCAGGTGTATCTTTCAATTGGAGAGCAGTGGAATGCGCCGCTATATTAAGGAGTTGAAGCCCAGCAACTTTGGTGATGTCGCTGCCATGATAGCGCTCTACCGACCTGGCCCAATGGAGCAAATTCCTACCTTTATTAAATCCAAGCAGGGGCTTCTACCTATTCATTATTCCCATTCTGCCTTGAGGGAGATTCTGGAAGAGACGTATGGAGTCATTGTATATCAGGAGCAGGTCTTGTTTATTGCGCAGGCTTTAGGAGGGTATAGCCTGGGGCAGGCGGATATCCTTCGTAAGGCTATGGGCAAGAAGATAGCTGCGGTAATGAAAAAAGAGAAGCGCAATTTCATAGCTGGGGCCAGAAAAAAGGATATACCATCGGAAATTGCCCACGAAGTTTTTGCTCTAATTGAACCATTTGCTGGCTATGCTTTCAACAAAGCTCACAGCATAAGCTATGCTCTCATTGCTTACCGCACTGCATATCTCAAGGCTAATTATCCTGCTGAATATATGACCGCTTTTCTCAATACCTATTATGATAACATGGAAAAAGTCCATCTGGCGGTTTCTGAATGCCGCAGGCTGGGAATAAAGGTGCTGCCTCCCGATATTAATAAAAGTGATGTAGATTTCGTTTTAGAGGATGCAGATGGCGTTGCCTGCATTCGCTTTAGCATGTCTGCTGTTAAAAATGTAGGGCGCGCTCCAGTTGAAGGAATAGTGAAAGCCCGCAAAGAAGGCGGCGTTTTTAAGACGGTAGATGATTTCTGCCATCGGGCCCAGCTGCACGGTGTCAATAAGAAAGTGCTTGAGAGTTTAATCAAAGTAGGCGCATTTGATGGCCTTGGGAATCGCAAAGTTATGCTAGATTCAGTGGATAAGATGATATCCACGGCACATAATGCCAGGAGATCGAAAGAGGCAGGGCAAACGGACATGTTTGGTTTATTGGGGGACGTGGGTTCTATCACGGCTTCCTGGGAAGGCATGGATAGAGAAGACGATGTCTCCATTAAGAATAAATTATCCTGGGAGAAGGAACTATCCGGAGTCTATTTTTCACAGGTAATTGATTTGTCCTTTCGAGGCATAGCGGGGACCGATGTTGCTGGCTGCGGTGATATTGGATCTGATATGGAGGGCAAGGAGGTGGCTGTTAGTGGCCTGTTAACTGGAGTGCGCAAGGCCTATACGCGTGAGGGGCAAATGTTCATTGTAGCTACTCTGGAAGACCTGGATGGAGAGATCGGAGTTAATGTATGGCCAAGGGTGTATAACAGCACCTGGAAGCTGTGGGAGGAAGGGAATGTTCTTACTCTCAAGGGCATGGTTAGAGTAAGGAACGGCGCGGCCCAATTGAATTGCCAGGAGGTACAGTATTACCAGCAGTTGGGACAGAATGGCGTTGAAGAGAGTGATGAAAATGATCCTGCCTATTCTCAACAGTATGAGGAAAAAGAGTATGAGGAAGACTTAGGAGATGAAACTACGAAAGAGAGCAGGCTGGTGATAGAGATCAACCAATCTGATGATGAAGATAAGGATATCGAATGCCTCCACCAAGTTGTGCATCTCCTGAGGCGATATCCTGGTGAATGCCAGGTGAGAATGGTTGTGGTGAGTGGGCATGAAACTACTGAGCTGGACATGCCAGAGATAAGGGCAGAATGTTGTCCCGCAATGATATCCGCTATGCAAGAGATACAAGATGAATTCCAACCCCATATTTTTGTCCGCTATCCTGATGAACTATCTGCATAATTGAGAAGCGACGATTCTCATTTGAGTAAGTGTTGTCTGTAAGCTATAATGCTGGGATTAACTAGAGGAAATGAAGCTTGCTCAAAGATTGTAACTGTGGCGCATTATCAAGGGAGCGTGTGGGGGAGAAGGTAACACTTGCTGGATGGGTGCATCGGCGAAGAGATCATGGGGGGATGGTCTTTATTGATCTCAGAGATAGAGATGGCATAACCCAGGTAGTATTCAACCCGCGGATTTCTCGAGAGGCGTACGATGTAGCTACCTCGCTGCGCAACGAATATGTAGTCCAGGTGATAGGAGAGGTTGTCTTGCGCCCTGCGGGAACAGAAAATCTGAAGTTATCTACTGGCGAGATCGAAGTTACGGCAGTTAAGGCTGTGGTTCTCAACGAGTCTTTGACGCCACCGTTTTACATTAATGAAGATGTAGAAGTTGAGGAGAGCCTTTATCTCAAAAATCGTTATTTATATTTGAGACGCCCCAGGATGAAGGATAATCTAATTCTGCGCCACAGGATAACCAAGTTTATGTCTGATTTTCTCGATGCTCAGGGTTTTATTCAGGTGGAGACTCCTTTGCTAATCAAGAGTACTCCTGAAGGAGCGCGTGATTACCTGGTTCCCAGCCGCGTTAACCAGGGGAAGTTTTATGCTCTGCCTCAGTCGCCGCAACAGCTGAAGCAGCTGCTCATGGTGGCTGGCATAGAAAAATACTTCCAGATAGCTCGCTGTTTCCGAGATGAAGATCTTAGAGCTGATCGGCAGCCAGAGTTTACTCAGCTTGATCTGGAGATGAGTTTTGTGGAGGAGGACGACATACTTGGTCTCATGGAGAAGTTACTCGTTGCCCTTGTACGAGAGGTTAAGCCAGAGATGGAAATAGTTACTCCTATTCCTCGCCTTAGTTATGAAGAGGCCATGAAGCGTTACGGCACAGATAAGCCCGATATCCGGTTTGGTTTGGAGATTAGAGATATCTCTGACATAGCCAGCGAGGTGCAATTTGGCATTTTCCGCTCTGCCGTGGCTGAAGGAGGCAATGTGAAGGGCATATGTCTGCCTGGATGCGCTGGCTTCAACCACCACCGCATTGCCGATCTTACTGAAGTGGCTAAGAACAGTGGAGCTCAGGGGCTGGTTACGGTTGCACTTACAGGAGAAAATCTTTCATCTAACGAGGTCAAATCGGTGATCGCTAAACACTTGACTCCGGCAGAGATGGAGAGAATTTTAAGCCGGTGCGGAGCCAGACCAGGCGATCTGGTGCTTATCGTAGCGGACCAGCCCCCCGTGGTTAATCGAGCCATGGACGAACTGCGCCGCTATGTGGCTCCTCTGCTGAACCTGATTGATAAAAACTTACTGAATTTTGTCTTTGTTATTGATTTTCCTCTTCTCAAGCGGAATAGCGAAGAAAATAGCTGGGAATGCATGCATCACCCGTTCACTGCTCCTCGTGAGCGAGATATATCTTTGCTTGATACTGACCCTGGCAAAGTAGGCGGCCGGCATTTTGATGTTGTCTGCAATGGTTGTGAGCTGGGCAGTGGTAGTATCAGAATTCATACTCATCAGCTTCAGGAGAAAATATTCAGTCTTCTGGGGTACAGTAAGGAAGATATGTTTGAACGTTTTGGTACTTTGCTGGAAGCTATGCGCTATGGAGCTCCTCCTCACGGTGGCATTGCGCTTGGTATAGATCGTCTGGTAATGATGATTGCTGGTGCGGAGACCATAAGAGAAATTATTGCTTTTCCTAAAAACCAGAATGCAGTGGATACCATGTTTGATGCGCCTTCATATGTTAGTGAGAGCCAGCTGGATGAATTGAATCTGAGGTTGAAGAGAGCGGTGTTCGGTGATTCTTAATTATTAGAGGTGAAAAGATGAAAGTAACTGCGGAAAGAATGGAAAACTGCCAGGTGAGTCTCACCGTGGAAGTTGAACCCGATGAACTGGAGGGATCTCTGGAGTCGGCCTATCGACGTCTGGTGGGCAAAGTCTCCATCCCTGGATTTCGTAAGGGGAAAGCGCCAAGACCGATTCTGGAACAGCACGTGGGGAAGGAAACTCTGCTGGAAGAGGCACTGGAGCGCCTGATTCCACAACTCTATTTGCAGGCCGTTGAGCAGGAAAAAATAGAACCCATAGATGAGCCACATATAGATATTGAGCAGACAGACCCTGTGGTTTTCAAGGCAGTTGCTCCTCTGAGGCCTGAAGTTGAGCTGGGTGACTATCGCAGCATAAAAGTGGACCCTGCTCCTGTGGAAGTTGGTGATAAGGAACTTGAGGAAGCTCTGGAGAGGATACGTGAAGGCCAGGCGGTGTGGAATCCTGTGGACCGCCCTGTTGCCCTTGGGGATTTGATCACTGCAGATTTTGAGGCTATCATCGATGACAGGCCTCTTTTGGACCACAAGGATATGGTATATGAAGTGCGAGAGGACTCGAAATGGCCACTTCCTGGAGTGGCACAGGGCTTGGTGGGAGCAGTGAAAGGAGAAGCGTGGGCCTTTGATGTGGAAATTCCTGCTGATTATGGATTGGATGAGTTTGTTGGAAAGAAATGCTCTTTCAAAATTACTCCTAAAGAGATAAAGGAGAAGGAGCTACCTGAAGTCAACGATGAATTTGCACATGTTCTCGATTGCGATAATGTCGTTGCCATGAAGGAGAAAGTGGCTGCTGATTTGAAAGAGATGGCTGAAACAAAGTTGAATCAGGAATTGAGGCAAAAAGCTCTTGATGCCATGGTGGACTTGAGCAAGGTAAACTATCCGCCTGTAGTAGAAGATAAGGAAATAGGAAACCTCATCAGAGAAGAGATGCAACGGATGGGATTCAATAATGCGAATGATTATTTTGAGAGAGTTGGCAAGAAGAGGGAGGAATACGTGGAGCAGCTGCGCCCTGTTGCCAGAGAGCGCATTAATCATACTCTCATTCTGGATAAGCTCGCTGAGGCGGAGAAAATTGAAGTCGCTGCGGATGAGTTAGAGGAACGAATGGAAGAAATTGTTAAAAGATCTGAAGATAAAGAGAAAGCGAGGCAGTTGGTTGCCCTGCCGCAGATCAAAGAAGGAGTAGAACAATCATTGCGGACTCAGAAGACGCTTGATATGCTGGTTGATATAGCTACTGGCAAGATTGAGGAAAGGGTGGAGCAAGAGCAGGAGAAAGATGTAGAAAAAATTGCTAAGGAGGTAGAACCGGAATGACAGTACCGATGTCACAAATAGTAATTCCCACTATAACGGAAACTAGTGCTCGGGGAGAGCGCGCTCTGGACATATATTCACTTTTACTCAAAGAGAGGATCATATTCCTTGGATCTCCTATCGATGATCAGATAGCCAACCTTATCATTGCACAGCTACTCTATCTGGAGAGGGAGGCTTCTGATAAAGATATAAATCTCTATGTGCACTGTCCCGGCGGCGTTATCAGCGCTGGTCTGGCTATATATGACACCATGCAGCTAATTCGCTGTGATGTATCTACTATTTGCGTGGGTTTGGCTGCCAGCATGGGCACGGTGCTCCTCTCTGCTGGAACTAAGGGCAAGCGTTACGCTCTACCTAATGCCACCGTTCACCTGCACCAGGCACTCGGAGGAGTTCAGGGGCAGGCAGCGGACATTGAAATTGCGGCCAAGGA
Source organism: Dehalococcoidia bacterium (assembly GCA_018399375.1). Taxonomy (GTDB): domain Bacteria; phylum Chloroflexota; class Dehalococcoidia; order GIF9; family AB-539-J10; genus M55B177. Next base: position 2,697 of record JAGYOV010000009.1, on the reverse strand, counting down.
AATCATGAGAATGCAGGAGAAGATCCGCGATATCCTGGCCAAGCATACTGGGCAAACTGTGGAGAAAATTGCCCATGACTCCGATAGGGACTTCTATCTTGATCCTCAGCAGGCTGTGGAGTACGGGCTCGTCGACAAGGTCTTAAGCAGAACGGAAGAGAAATAAAGCTTTTGCTGGCGTAAAGCAAAGCATGCCGGTTGATCTTTGCGCTGTATGCGCGAGGATCGGGGGAGGGATCTGGAAGTGAACGCATTGATGGAGGCTGGTTATGGCGGTGCCGTATTGGTTGTTCAGCGTTTTGGGGGTTTGGGCGTTGGTGGGCTCATTGTCGTTATCGTTGTTGCTGTTCTTCTCATTGTAGTTGTTGCGTGGCTTATCAATGGCACCAGAAAACATGATTGAAGAACTACCGTGCCAGCATCTGCTTTCCAGTTGTAATAGGTGGTAACACTCGTTCCGTATCTTCGATAGAGATCAGCGACTTTAGCGCCTGCTGCTGATTCTTTGAATACAGCGAGTATCTATTCCTCGGCGTATTTTCTGGCTTTCAGGGGCTATGCTCGGTTGTTTTATTATATTCGGTAAGACGCTAACTCGTGGTGTAGCGTTATCTGACTAGGTACTCCGTCTTCGCCTGCGACGGAGGAAATACAATAGTGCCCATACAAATAGGCCCGAGGCAATAGCTATGCCAGCGATAAGTGGATAGTTAGTCCATCTTTTTACGGTGAACTCTGCGGTCAGGTTATCTATTTGCGCGGTATATGTACCTGGCTTAAGATTAGAAACGTGGAAGACAATCTCTTGGCTCTGGCCCGGGGCCAGAGTGATATCTCTGGTTGATTCGGTCTCTCCGTTTATTTTGAGTACAACGCGATATTCACCGCTCTGTCCTCCGTTATTAGCAATATTAGCACTTATCTCAACCGACTCTCCTCCCTTAATAGCAAAGGTATCGCCTGCACTATTGTTGATCTTTAAACCGCTTGCCACAAAGTATGCCGACGAATGTTCAGAAGCAGAGGGAACTCCTGGCTCCAGAGTTCCTGATTGCCTGGTTTCAGCAACGATGGCGAAGGTTGAGAACTGGTTTATCAACGCGGTTACTTCGCCAAACACCGACGTGATGTCAGGATCGGGGGGCAAAGGCTCCCATTCACTGGTGCCTGTATTGTAACGGGCTATAAATACCGAAGAGACATCATCGGGTAGTTCAGCAGGGTTATATTTTAGTATTAGCGTAACGGGTTTGCCGAAGGTAACGTGAGAGCATGTGTTAATTCCCCTGTATCCGATAAAGTTGTAAGCGGCGATTATTCCAGCCCCCTGCGGAGCATCTGGGAAATCATCGGTACTGGTAATCTTTATCAATGAAGGAGTACTGCCACATCCGACACAGCTACCGCAGGCGATAGAAGTGCCACTGTTAATAACTAAGTAACTATCCTTCTCCGGGCCGTAGATAACGTGACGCGACGTTGTGCTTTTATCGGAGCTATCTAATCTTATCTCAGCTAGCTCACCAAGCATGTTAATCTCTAATGTGCTGGTGTAATTTGGGGTGTAGTCGCCACCATTTCTTACTATTCCGGGGATGGCAGTGACCACAACCTCCACTGAGCTGGATCCATTACTTATCTGGCCTATTGCCGTACGGGCCTGTGGCAGGCCCATACCTGCTGCAATCGCAATGATGATTGCTGCTACTATGATAATTAGCCTACTCGATTTAAGCAATTTTTTAGATGCCCTCGTGTTCGTAATCTATGGTAATCCGGCAAAAGGCAATGCTTATCCACCTCCATTATATGGCTGGTTGTTGCCCTTGCGCCTCTTTTTTACTGCCATATATATTGCTATTCCAGCAGCAACCGAGCCCAGCGCTATAATGAGCGGCGTCCAGGAATACTCGTTACCGGTCGGAGAGGTGGTCTTCTCCGCCGTTTCTCGGGGATCTGCCGAGATGTCAACGCTGCCGTCATTGTGATTAACCGCCGATGGTGGTGTGGCGTTAGATGAAGCCGTTTCATCAGCTCGGGTGCTGATAAACACCCGCGAGGCTATCTCTATCTGCACCATGGCTTCATCACCAGCGACGGTAAAACTTATCCACACCTCACCTTTACGCCCGAAATAGTCCTCAGCATCCTCCGGCATCTTTACTTCCACGGTAACATCAGCATTACCACCGGCGGGGACTGTCAAACTCTCCGGCACGACCGTTATCCAGTCGAGGTATGGAAACGGCTCATAATCTGGGTCTGTATAATCTGGCAGGCGCGGCCTGGCATTATATGTGGTGTCTTCCTCGCCCGAGTTGTAGAGGGTAATGTTGAACTCGCCCGAGCCGCCCGGGTAGAGGTTGTCTATGTAAACCTTACCCGGGTCAATGCCAAAGCTGGCTCGGGCAGTGGCCGGAGACAGTAACACAATAGCCAACAGCCCCAGCAACAGCAGGGCTGAAACTGAAAATCGCCTCATTATGTCCTTGCTATTTTCTCTAAGAAGAAGCTATTGCCGTTATGGTAACCGTGGTGGTCTGTTGATTTCCGTAGCTGAACGAGGTCGGAGCTTCCAACTGCATCTCCCAAGCAACGTGAGTACCAACAGCCAGATCATCAGCCAGGAGTACGCTACCGGAGCTTGGTATGACCAGATCATATGCCTCTGCACCCGTACTACCATCCGTGCCTCCA
>JAGYOV010000089.1 GCA_018399375.1 Dehalococcoidia bacterium | reverse complement strand
GCACCCATGCCTGCTCCGCCGGAGGATTCTGAATCGGGTTACTATGATAGAGAGAATAGTTCGGAAGAAACCGGTCTGGATAATATCACCGAGCGCAAGGTGGTAAGGACCGGCTATATGACTCTGGAGGTAGAGAATGTGGGCGATGCCCTGGCGGACATTTCGAAAGTGGCCCGGGATATGGATGGCTATGTGGTCTCCTCGCGGAAGTACGAAGATGGGAATGTCCGCGGCAGCATCTCCATACGGGTGCCTTCGAATAGCTTTGAAGATGCGCTGGAGCAGCTTCGCCAGCTGGCAATAGCTGTTCCCGATGAGAGGACCAGCAGCGTAGATGTGACGGAGGAATATATAGACCTGGAGGCCAGGCTGCACAATCTCGAAGTTACGGAAGCTCAATATCAGGAGCTGATGGACCAGGCGGAAACGGTAGAAGAAATATTGAAGGTACAGGATGCGCTTTCTCGGGTAAGGACCGAGATCGAGCGCATTGAAGGTCGCCTTCAGTATCTTGAGCGCACCACGAGCATGTCGCTCATTGAGGTAAGCTTGCAGGAGTCGCAGCCTCTGGTTGGGCCATGGAGCCCGGCGAGCGTTATCGCCTCGGCTGCCCATGGTTTGGTAGCCTTCGGCAGAGGGCTTTTCGTAGTTGTAGTATGGCTTGGCGTTTTCTGCTGGATATGGATTCCTATACTGGTGATCTGGCGCAAACGGCGAAAGAAGAAGAAGGAGAGCGAGGTATAGCGCTCCGTGGCGTCGATCGCTTTCCCCTTTATCGCTTGATGTAATAAGGCCTCTCTGCGCGTTGTTGTTTAGCGAGATTTCTCGTGCTAAGATTTGGGCATGAGAGCGTGCATAGTTTACGATCCCATATATCTGGAACACGACACCGGAAATCACCCCGAGAACTCCCGCAGGCTGGTATCTATCATGTCTTATCTGGAGATGAACGGTGTCAAGGATAAACTGGTTGCAGTTGAGCCCCGCCCCGCTACGATGGAGGAGTTGATGGCCGTTCATGAGCCAGAGTACATTGCCATGGTCAAGAAAACGGCGGGCGATGGTGGCGGCTGGCTGGATACGGACACGGTGATGAGCTCCCTCTCCTACGAGGCTGCACTTTATGCTGCCGGTGGATTTATACGGGCGGTGACTGCAGTGGTGAGGGGAGAGTGTGATAGCGCCTTTGCCCTGGTTCGGCCGCCGGGCCACCATGCCGTTGCCAGCCAGGCGATGGGCTTCTGCCTCTTCAACAACATGGCCATAGCGGCAAAGTTTGCCCTGGCCGAGCTCAATGTTCGCAGGATCCTTATCGTTGATTTCGACGTTCATCACGGCAACGGGACTCAGGATACTTTCTATGATGATCCGCGCGTTCTTTATTTTTCCACTCACCAGTATCCTTTTTATCCCGGAACGGGATGGGTGGATGAAGTGGGAAGGGGCGAAGGGGCGGGAGCTACGGTCAACTTTCCCATGGCTGCCGGTTGGGGAGATGATGAGTACCTGGTGGCTTTTCAGGAAGTGATGCTTCCCATAGCACGCAGGTTTCGGCCGGAGTTGATTCTGGTTTCCGTTGGTTTCGATCCTCACTGGGCTGATGGCCTGGCCATGATGCAGGTCAGCGTATCCGGTTTCGCCCGGATGATGGTTATGCTCAGGGATCTGGCAGATGAGCTGTGCTCTGGACGCCTCGCCCTCACTCTGGAGGGTGGCTATAACCTGGATGTAGCTGCCTTATCGGTATCAGCTATATTTGATATCCTTCTGGGTTCTTCGCAGATAACGGAGGATTCTCTGGGCAAAGCGCCGAAAAGGGCGCCCGGTGGGTTCGAAGAGCGCCTGGACAAGATCAAGGCAATTCACCATATACTAACTTAGCCATCGCGACTTTGCATGGGAGCATTTTGGTGCTATCTTGCTATTTCAAAGTTGGCCAGTGAATATATATCGTCTGGCCAGGTAAACACAGCGTGGCTCACGAGGGACTGGCGGGTTTCAGAGATTCTGAACCACAATCCCTTATGGGAGTTTCCAGGAATAATTTGTGAATAGTCCGTTAGTTTTGTGGAGGACTGTTTGCTTGAGAATTGCAGTATCGAACTCTAAGAAATAGGCAAAGTCTATTGTTAAGTCTGTTACTAATCGTATGCTTATATTGACAAATGCCGACCTTTGGTAACATAATCATATTTGATGGAACGAGAACGAATAAAGCAAATTCTGGAGATTGCAAGAAGCTTGGGAGTGCTCAGGCCAAGAGATCTGGATGCCTATGGTATTTCCCGCGTGTATCTTAGCCGACTGCATGAACGCAATATGCTACGCTGTGTTGGCCGCGGACTCTATGTGATAACTGATCTTGAAGCGACTGAACATCATAGCCTGGCTGAAGCATGTAAGCGGGTGCCTCATGGAGTACTGTGTCTACTCTCTGCCCTTCAATATCATGGGCTGACGACGCAATCACCCTTTGAAGTATGGATGGCTATAGACCGAAAGGCGCGTCTACCACTGGTGACTCGGCCAGCCATGCGATTCGTCCGTTTTTCAGGAAGAGCTCTGACTGAGGGCATTGAGGAAAAACGGATCGAAGGAGTTGCGGTTAAAGTGTATAATCCGGCAAAGACTACAGTAGACTGTTTCAAATACCGCAATAAGATTGGATTGGATGTAGCACTGGAGGCGCTTCGGGATTGCTCCCGGATGCATAAATGTACGATGGATGAGCTATCATATTACGCTCAGATTTGCCGCGTGGCGAAGGTTATGAGACCATACCTTGAGGCTGTCGTATGAGGAAAAGGCAACCTATCAATCTGGCAGCCTCGGTTCGCCAGCAACTCTTAAATCAGGCTAGAGACAAAGGTGAGGATTTCAACCTCGTTCTGACGCGTTATGCGTTGGAGAGACTGCTGTATCGCCTTGCACGATCCCAATATGTCAACCGATTTGTTCTCAAAGGTGCGATGCTTTTTGCTCTTTGGGCCAATCGAGTCTATCGTGCTACTAAAGATCTGGATCTATTGGGGTATGGGGACTCGTCCCAACAAACATTGATGAAGGTGTTTCAGGACATATGCCTTGCTGATGTCGAGCCCGATGGACTTCTGTTCGATGCAAACAGCATTCGAATAAATGAGATCCGTGAAAATCAGGAGTACGGAGGCTGCCGAGTGCAACTGGTCACGCACTTGGCAAATGCGCAGGTTAATTTGCAAATTGATATTGGGTTTGGAGATGTTGTAAGACCGGCAGCAGAGAAGATCGATTATCCGACGCTTCTTAATTTCCCTGCTCCCCGGGTTTGGGCGTATCCACGTGAGGCAGTTGTCGCAGAGAAGCTTCAGGCGATAGTTGCTTTGGGTCTGGCAAATACTCGCATGAAGGATTTCTATGATATCTGGGTAATAGCCTCACAGTTTTCATTCTCTGGACAGCCATTGGTTGAGGCTATCAAAGCAACCTTCGCAAGGCGGGGTACTCAACTCCCAGGTGAAGTGCCAATTGCTCTTAGCGAAGCGTTTTCCCATGACTCTGGAAAAGCCACACAATGGCGAGCGTTTCTCCGAAGAACTGGTCTTGAGAAGGCCGGGGTTGAATTTTCGCAAGTTGTTACTGAATTGCGGACATTCCTTATTCCTCCCATTTTAGCTGCATCGAAGGGTGAAGCCTTAAGACAATCCTGGGTAGAAGGAGCACAGTGGTTGTGAACACTTCTTCTGAAAACAGGAGTTCGATAATTGTCTGTCCGTATAACTCTGGATCTTCGGACTGTACAGCACTTCTGATATGACACAGTATTTCTAATAGGTGAACCATTCAAGAAACCTGTTTATGATGCTTAAACTGTATCTGTTTTGTCCTACTCCGTTCCTTATAGCCGTAGTACTTTTGAATGATGCCCACTTTTATATTCCCATTACCCAACAGGTGGGTAGCTCCATTATCTTTCTTCAACAGATCAGGACTGAATGTAAATCCACAGACAAATTCAACCAGCTATTCGGGCATCGGGCGTTGAGGTTACACCCTTTGAAAGGGCATCGAGCTGGGCAATACGCGATGACTCTTACCGGAAACTATCGGCTTGTTATTGAAAAAGTTCAGGAAGATATAGTTCGTATTGTGAATGTGGAGGATTATCATGATAACTAAGATGGATACTTATCCTGATGTTGCTATTCATCCAGGTGAATATCTGGCGGAGGAGATTGAGGCAAGGGGCATTTCCCAGACGGAGATCGCCAGGCGCATGGGAAGGCCGCTGAGTGTGGTAAATGAAATAATCAATGGGAAGAAGTCGATTACTGCTAATACAGCCCTGCAGCTAGAGGAAGCCATGCCGGAAATTCCGGCACGGTTCTGGCTAAACCTGGAAACTGACTACCAGCTTACTAAAGCTTTGATAGG
>JAGYOV010000088.1 GCA_018399375.1 Dehalococcoidia bacterium | reverse complement strand
ATCGTGCTCGCTTCCAGTATGAGGGGGAAATTACCCGCTGGCCATTCTCCTGTTGCAATGCAGCCCTGATGAAGAAGAACTAATCATCCACGAACTTGCGGAACACAAGAGAAGCGTTGAATCCGCCGAAGCCGAAGGAATTGGAGAGAACTACATTTACTTCAGCTCTCCTGGCGACGTTGGGAACATAGTCCAGATCGCATTCAGGATCGGGGGTCTCATAATTTATGGTAGGGGGAATCACTCCTTCCTTGATGGTTAAAACAGAGGAGATGGCTTCCACCGCACCAGCCGCTGCCAGTATATGCCCTGTCATAGACTTTATGGAACTTACTGCAACCTTCTTGCTGTGCTCTCCCAGAATAGCCTTGATAGCCTTGGTTTCGGCCGCATCGTTGAGTTGAGTAGATGTACCATGGGCATTGATATAGTCGACTTCCTCGGGAGCAATGCCTGCATCATCCAGCGCCAACTTGATGCAGCGTCCCTGGCTCTCCCAATCCGGAGCAGTTACATGAAAACCGTCTATGTTTGAACCATAGCCCAACATCTCAGCATATATCTTAGCGCCCCTTCGTCTGGCTGATTCAAGCTCTTCCAGAATGATAACTCCGCCTCCTTCTCCCAATACGAAACCATCGCGCTCCTTATCAAAAGGACGACAGGCACGCTCAGGTTCATCATTCCTCCTCGAAATAGCTCGAATTCTATCCAGACCGGCAACTCCAACAGGTATAAGGTAAGCATCGCTCCCTCCAGCTATCACGGCATCAGCATCGCCATACTGAATCAGCCTGAAGGCATCACCTATTGAATGGCTCCCAGTGGCGCAGGCAGTAACAACACACTTGCTTGGTCCTCTTGCACCGGAAACGATAGCAATTTCCCCTGCTGCCATATTAGCTATGAAACCGGTGATGAAAAACGGCGAAATGCTGTTTGGCCCCTGCTCGCGCAGAGCAAGAAAAGCATTTTCGTAAGTCTCCATGCCACCTGCACACGTACCCACCACCACTCCCACACGATAACGATTGCTCTGGTCGATAACCAGACCTGAATCCTCCAAAGCCATGCGGCTGGAAGCCATAGCATAGTGGATGAAGGGATCGCTGCGCCGTACTTTCTTCTTCTCGATAAAATCTTCGGGGTGGAAATTCTTAACCTCAGCAGCAATCTGTGTCTTAAAACCGGAAACATCAAACTTGGTTATCCTTGCAATGCCGGATTTCCCCTGGCACAACGCGCTCCAAACTTCATCAACTCCTATGCCAATAGGAGTAACAGCGCCAAGCCCGGTAACTACCACTCTTCGTTGAGTATTCTTCACTTGCGACCCTCCCATTACGATAACCCTCTCCTTTAAAGGAGAGGGTGAAAAAGAATTTTCCCCGCGGAAAAGGAGAACCTAAGAACGCTCCTCTACCTGAGCATCCATATCTTCAACCACGATATCGCTCATCTCTCCCTTGGTGCGAGCATAATTCAGTATGTCATCGGGATCCATAGTATGAACGTGAACCTTGAGCAGAGTTTCATCTCCAACTACAAGAGGACATTCCCCGGCAGCGATAACTCTTTGCTTTATTTCCTCCACGGGTAAATCCTTGCCCTCAAGCAAAAACTGCACGTCAAAGCCATAAGCTCTCTTTATATTCGGGCTATTCTTCTTGACCGAAAACTTCACAGGAGCCTTCTTCCTTGAGCGACCCACATCAGACGAACGGCAGATGGAGCTCTCCATTCCCTTAAAGAAGTAATACAATCCCTTAGCGCCGGCATCTACCACTCCTGCTTCCTTAAGCACGGGAAGCATATCCGGCGTTTTCTTAACCGTTCTTCCCGCTTTCAGAACAACGCTGTTTATGGCCCGCACAAAACCAGTTTTCTTCTCGGCAACCTTAGTCGCCTCCTCGGACACTTCGCGAATAACGGTAAGGATAGTTCCTTCAACGGGCTTATCTACAACTTTGTAAGCCTGCTCCGAAGCGAAGTGAAGAGCATGGGCGAAATCAGCAAAGGAGAAAACTTCCCTGCCCTCCAAGCCTTTGGCAACACCTTTCATTATCTGGGAGAGGATAACGCCAGAATTCCCTCGAGCTCCCAGCAGAGCCCCTCGAGCGGCCAAAGCGGCGACTTCCCCCGCAGAGAACCCCGCTTTCTTAACCTCCTCCACAGCTGAACTGATAGTGAGAAACATATTTACCCCGGTATCCCCATCAGGAACAGGAAAAATATTCAGTTTATTTAGCTCATCCACGTGCTGCTCAATGTAAAGCTTGGCCCCCTCCAGAGCATCCTTCAAATCCTGGCCATTCATAGACGCTTCCATCACTGCCGTCATGAAACACCTCCTGTTTTGTTTTCTTTATCGCCCACTCGGAACATCAATTAATTACAATTTCCCAAGATATTTACTGCTCTCCTGCATCCGCAAATACAGCTGTTTCCCCCTATTCATTATAGAAAGATACCGTAATAGTGCCCGGTCCAAAATGGCATGCTATCACGGGAGTGGCTTCAGATATCCACATTTCCGCGCAATTATACTCTGCGGCTATTTCATCTCTCAATTCTTCAGCAGCATCTCTAGCGGAAGTATGCATCACGGCCAGGTGAAGCGGCGTATCCTTGCGAGCTCCCTCTTTCACCAGTTCCACTAGGCGCTTACGAGCCTCGGCCAAGGTAGGGCGTTTTTCAAATGGTTTAAAACCGGCTCCGATAGTAAAAATCCGTTTTTCTTCATCACCTTCCTTCTCTGCTTCCTTCGATGAACCGAGCCTTCCAAGCCGGGCAGAATAAGAAAATGATCCCAGACTGCTAAAAGTAGTCACTTTAGAAATAATGTTATTCGCCACATCAACTACCTCCCCAATTTTAGCGCCTGTCATTGATGCCTGGGCAGCACCCGTTGCTATAAGAGCCAGCCCCGTCAAGCAAGTACGAGAATCAATGACTTCAACGGGAAGTCCTTCAACCATTTCACGAGCCGCTAGGGCAGACCGGTAGGCTGCCGCGGGGACCTCCGGGCTAAGCACAATGGCAACTATGCCATCAACCTTTCCCTTCAACTCCTCAAACATATCGAGAAATTCTCCCTGGACAGAACTATCCGTGGTGGGCAAGGTATTTGATGTTTCCATTCGGGCATAAAAATCCTCCAGCGTTAACTCTACTCCATCAATATACGATTTCTTATCCCACATCACGTGGAGCGGAACGACCCGAACACCATATTTCTCAGCGACCTCCTTGCTGATTCCTGCAGAGCTATCAACAACTACAGCTACTGACATAACTTACCTCCTGTTAACAAATTTCAACCGACATAATTTACCAGCATATACCACATGCTCCCTTTATTCAATCTTCACATTTTATCTTCGCCAGCTCCTGCTTTATCTCCGTCACCAGATTAGCTTCCGCCAGCATGCGAGCCATGCCTATAGCTTCAGCCACCTGGGGTGCCAGAGAGCTACCGTGGCCGATGATCACCATGCCATCCAACCCAAAAATCGGCCCTCCTCCTCGAACAGCATGCGTTAAATCGAACAACTCTTTGCCAATAGACGCCACCTCTTCTGCAGGTAGCTTCCCTTCCAGTTTTTTCTTCAGCCACTCAATGCTAACTTCTCCTAACCCCTCACAAAACTTCAACAGGATGTTCCCGGAAAACCCATCACAGACGATAACATTTGCCCTGTCAAAGGGTATATCCCTTCCCTCTACATTGCCAATGAAGTTCAAACCGCTCTGCTTGAACAAGGGATAGGCCTTTTTCACCAGTACGTTGCCCTTGCCTTCCTCAGCACCATTGCTCAGAAGCGCCACGGTAGGGTTGTCGATATGCAGCGTCTTGCGAACGACAACAGAGCCTATAACTGCGAAGTTAAGCAAATCCCGCACCCGGCAATCAGCATTTGGTCCCAAATCGAATACCATCGTTTTGGGAGCAAAATTACAAATAAAGCCACCAGCGCTGGGCCGCCGAACTCCATCCAGTTTCCCCAGAATCTCCATAGCGCTTACCAGTACCGCACCGGTAGATCCCATGCTCACCGCGCTATCAGCTTCACCTCCCTTTACCATCCTGATAGCAACGGAGATGGAAGCATCAGGCTTATCCTGGAAAGCAGTTACCGGCGACTCGCCATCCCGTATCACATCGCTGGCATTTACAATGCTGAGGAGAAGCCCGGAGGTATCTACCTTCTTCACTTCTTCTTCCAGAACGGCCCTTTCCCCCACCAGCGCGACTTCTACTCCATGCTCTCTGGCCGCCAGCACCGCTCCCTTCACCACCTCGGCCGGCGCATGGTCTCCTCCCATTGCATCTACTGCTATTTTCATCAAACTCCTTCTTTATCCTACAAAAAAATACAGCCCCTTCCCTTCTATAAAATACTTTTCTGCCAATGCGGTATAAGTGAAGAGAAATGTGCACGTTACATTGCCACTCC
>JAGYOV010000087.1 GCA_018399375.1 Dehalococcoidia bacterium | reverse complement strand
AAGTTTATGAGAGAGTCAAACCACATGTTAATGTGGGCACCATAGGACATGTTGACCATGGGAAGACTACGTTAACTGCTGCTATGACTCAGGTGATGTCCAAAGCGGGGGGCAGCCAGTTTCGTCCTTTTGATAGCATAGATAATGCTCCTGAGGAGAAGGCTCGTGGAGTGACTATTGCTATATCTCACATTGAATATGAAACCGAGAAACGACATTATTGCCATGTTGATTGTCCGGGGCATGCCGATTATATCAAAAACATGATTACTGGTGCGGCTCAAATGGATGGAGCTATTCTGGTGGTTGCTGCTGATGATGGGCCCATGCCGCAAACGAGGGAACACATCCTGCTTGCCCGCCAGGTGAATGTGCCGCGTATTATAGTGGCCTTGAACAAGGTTGATATGATGGATGACCCTGAACTGTTGGATTTGGTAGAGATGGAAGTTCGAGATGTCCTTAACCAGTATGAGTTCCCTGGAGATGAGACTCCTATAGTAAGGGTGAGTGCATTGAAGTCTCTGGAGTGTGGTTGTGGGAAGAGGGACTGTCAGTGGTGTGGACCGATATGGAAGTTGATAGATATCATAGATGAATATATTCCTATGCCACAAAGGGACAAGGACAGGCCTTTCCTGATGCCTGTCGAAGATGTGTTCAGCATCAAGGGTAGAGGTACTGTGCCTACGGGAAGGGTGGAGCGTGGGATGATCAAAGCGGGAGAAGAGGTGGAGATAGTGGGCTTGAAGGAAACCAAGAGGACAGTGGCGGTTAGCTTGGAAATGTTCCACAAGACTGTGGCTGAAGCAGAAGCTGGCGATGCTGTTGGTATACTGTTGCGAGGTGTAGATCGTGATGAGGTGGAGCGGGGGCAGATTATAGCGAAACCAGGAACGGTTACACCTCATACTGAGGCTGAGGTTGAGGTGTATATCCTAAATAAGGATGAGGGTGGTAGGCATACTCCTTTCTTCAACGGATATAAACCGCAGTTCTTCATCAGGACCATGGATGTGACCGGTGAGATAATTCTTCCTGAAGGGGTGGAGATGGCTATGCCAGGTGATAGCGTAAACCATATGAAGATCAAGACTATTGCTCCTGTAGCCATGGAAGAGGGGTTGCGTTTTGCCATTAGAGAGGGGGGCAAGACAGTAGGTGCCGGAGTTATTACCAAGGTTATTGCTTAGGAAGGTATGGCAAAAAAGAAGACTGAATCTCGGGTGGTTGTCCATCTATCTTGTTCCCAGTGTCAGGAGCAGACATACACTACGGTAAAGAACAAGAAGAATGATGTGCAGCGCTTGGAGCTCAAGAAGTATTGTCCGCGTTGTCGTGCCCATACTATGCATAGAGAAACGAAGTGATCTATGGCAAGTCATTCTTACAAAACCAGAGATGCTCGGACCGCGGTTACTGTAGCGAAGAAGTCCAAGTTTGATTTCTTCGGGCAAGCTGTAGGCGAACTCAAGAAGGCGCACTGGCCAACTAGAGAAGAAACATTGAGGTTAAGCTTGCTGGTTCTTGTGGTGTGTGTGGCTGCAGGTGCTTTTTTGGGTGCTTTGGATTTTGGGTTTACAAAACTTTTTACAAATGTATTTTTGGGAAAATGAGCGCTATGTTGGAAGGCGAATGGTATTTGTTATACGTCTCTTCGGGAAGAGAAGAGCAGGCCAGAAGGAATCTGGAGCAGCGCATTAAATACTTGGACGCCAGTGATAAGATTTTCCGGGTGGTGGTTCCTACAACCAGGGAAATTGAGGTTAAAGCAGGGAAGCGCCGTACATTGAATAGAAAGGCGTTCCCAGGATATATTATGGTTAACATGCTGATGGATGAGCATAGCTATAATGTAGTTCGGAATACCTCTGGTGTGGTTGGCTTCGTTAGCGCAGGAGTTAAACCTGTTCCTATGGGAGAGGAGGAGGCTGAAGTTATTTTGAAGCGTATGGAAGCACCTCCCACTGAGGTTAAAGTAACTTTCAAGGAAGGAGATAGTATCCGCGTGACCAGCGGACCTTTTGTTGATTTTATTGGTAAGGTGAGTCAAATTAATCAGGATAAAGGCAAGGTTAAGGTCGCTCTCTCACTCTTTGGTCGCGAGACTCCCGTGGAATTAGACCTGTGGGGAGTAGAAAGGATATAATTAGTAGATCAAATGGCAACAAAGAAAGTTCGTGCTTTAGTTAAGTTGCAAATAGAAGCAGGGAAAGCCACGCCTGCGCCTCCGGTAGGGCCCGCGTTGGGGCAACATGGGGTGAACATTATGGCTTTCTGTAAGGAATACAATGATAGAACAGCTTCTCAGGAGGGGTTTATTATTCCAGCTGAGATAACTATTTATGCTGATCGTACCTTTAGCTTTGTGGTCAAGAAACCACCTGTTTCAGATTTGTTGAGGCGTGCCATGGGAATAGAGAAAGGCAGCGGTAATGCCAAGGCGCAAAAGGTAGGTAAGATAAGTCGAGATAAAGCTCGTGAAATAGCAGAGAACAAGATGCCTGATTTGAACACCAGTGACATAGAAAAGGCCGTGAAAATCATCGAAGGAAGTGCTCGTAGTATGGGAGTGGAGATAGAATAAGATGTCCCAGCGTGGTAAGAATTATCGAGAAGTGAGTAAGTTGGTTGATAAAGCGAAGTTGTATTCTTCGGCTGAGGCTATTGAGTTAGCAAAGAAGGTGGCTTATGCTAAGTTCGAAGAAACCGTCGAACTTCACTTGAGAATGGGAGTTAATCCTCGTAGCGCGGATCAACAAGTTAGAGGAGTAGTTACCTTGCCTCACGGTTTGGGGAAGAAGGTAAGGGTGTTGGTTTTTGCTCAGGGCGAGGCGGTCAAGTTGGCTTATGATGCAGGAGCTGATTACGTTGGAGCGGATGAAATTGTTCAGCAAATAGAGGGAGGATGGCTAGACTTTGATTCAGCTTTAGCCACCCCTGATATGATGCCACGGGTAGCTAAGCTGGGCAAGATCCTGGGAAGGCGAGGGTTAATGCCCAACCCAAAATCTAACACGGTGGTAGCACCACAGGATTTATCTTGGGCTATAGCTGAGGTGCGCAAGGGAAGAGCTGAGTTTCGTCTTGATAGAACAGGGATTATTCACTTGCCCATTGGCAAGCTTAGCTTTGAAGAGGATAAACTAGCGGAGAACTTGGCTGCGGTCATGGAGGCTATAATTAAGGCCAGACCTAGCAGCGTTAAGGGCCAGTATATTAAAAGTGTATTTTTATCTTCCAGCATGGGGCCTAGTTTTAAATTGGATATGGCGTCGATAGGGGGATAATTTGGTCGTTCCATTGTTATCGTCTTTGGTATTCCCGTTTTGTTGTGTGAGGCTGTGATGCGATAAAGATTGTATTTGATGTTGTCGATGACAGCAGGTACCGCAAGGTTTAAATTTTCCTGCAGAGACATGTAAAGTTGCTTAAGGATCCCTGTGTCATCGGCATGGGGATTTTGTTAAAATCTTAGAAGGGAGATGTAATGTTAAGAGAAAAGAAAGCGCAGGTAATTAATAAGCTTGCTGATGACTTATCGCGAAGTGAAGTTATTATTGCTACCAACTATCATGGATTGACTGCCAAGCAGATAAATGAGGTGCGCAATGTATTGATGCAGGCAGGGGGTGAGTACCACGTTGTCAAAAATAATTTGACTCATATTGCGGTTAATAGGATAGGCATGGATATGGGAGACATGGTTGTTGGCCCTACAGCTTTAGCCTATACATCTGGCGATGTGCTCAGTCTAATCAGGGCTCTGGAGCAGTGTACTAGGAACAAGCAACTAAGTTTTCTCAAAGTTAAAGGTGGAGTTCTAGGTCAGCGGCTGCTTACGGATGAAAAAGTGATGAGCCTTGCCAGTTTACCATCTCGGGAAGTCCTTATTTCCCAGTTAGTGGCTCAGTTGCAGCTTCCTCTCAGGTCTTTGCGCGATGCACTTAATTCTCCCCTTTATGGATTTATAGGGATATTGCAGAATAGGCAACATATGGTTAGTGAATAGCAAGGAGGTATAATTTTGACCATGGACGAATCGGAAATTACAGAAAAGGTTGAGGAGCAAGTAGAAGAAGCTCCGAATAAAAAAGAAGGTAAGAAAACTGGTATGATGACCAAAGAAGAGATTATTGTTGCTGTCAAAGGTATGACGGTAGTGGATTTAGCTGATCTGGTTAAGGCTTTGCAGGATGAATTCGGGATTAGCGCTGCCCCTATGGCGATGGCTGCGGCTGCTCCAGCAGGTGCGGCTGCTCAGGAAGCTGCGAAGCCAGTTGAGGAAGAAGAAAAAACAGAATTTACCGTTGTGCTTAAAAGCGTAGGAGAAAAGAAGATCGAGGTTATCAAGGCAGTCAGAGAGGTAACGGCTCTTGGATTGAAACAGGCAAAAGATCTGGTGGAATCTGCTCCACAGACGGTAAAAGAAAGTATAGCAAAGGAAGAAGCGGCTGTAGTCAAGGAGAAACT
>JAGYOV010000086.1 GCA_018399375.1 Dehalococcoidia bacterium | reverse complement strand
TCACTATCCTCCAATGCGCTTTCTCTCAGAGCTGGGCAATCCAATTCCGAGAAGCTTTCATGCAACCGCCGAGTTCATTCTCAACAACGAGCTGCGCAAAGCATTAAGTAGTGACAGCCTGAACCTAGAACGCATCAGGAGCATCGTGGATGATATACATATATGGAAAGTGGAGCTCGATATAGAGGGATTGAGCTATCTCTTGCAGCAGACGTTGGAGAGGATGATGTCAAGACTGGTTTCTATGCCTGAAGACATTGACCATTTCGAGGAATTGCTGGCCATAACCAAAATGCTGTGCACGTTGCCATTTCCGGTAGATCTCTGGAAAGTACAGAACCTGTACTATGGAATGCTCAATTCTACCTATGGTGAATTTAAAACGAAAGCAGAGCGAGGAGACAAAGCTGCTCAGGAGTGGCTTAACCAGTTCATCTCCCTGGGGCAGCAACTATCCATGCGGGTTGGCTAGATGCTCAACTTGAGAATACCTGTCGCCACCTACAGGCTTCAGCTGAACGAGCAGTTTCAATTCGAAAATGCCCGCGAACTAGTACCATACCTGCACCACCTTGGCATCTCGCACATGTATACCTCTCCCATATTTAAAGCGCGCAAGGGGAGCCCACACTGCTATGACGTAACCGATCCAACGCGCCTAAACCCCGATCTGGGCCCAGAGACAGATTTCGATATCCTGGTACAGGAACTCAGAAAACACAACATGGAGCTGCTTCTCGACATCGTCCCAAACCACATGGCAGCCAGCTGCGAAAACCCCTGGTGGATGAACCTTATGGAAAACGGGCGATGCTCTCCCTATGCCGGCTTCTTTGACATAGATTGGAGTGCCTCCAATAACAAAATTATCCTGCCCCTCTTGGCCCACCCCCATGAAGATGCTCTGGCGAACCAGGAGTTCAACCTGACCTTAAAAGATGCCGGCTTGTTTATCCTGTATGGCGATCACAAATTGCCACTGGATGTTAAGTCTTACGGCCCGGTCCTATCCTGTTGCCTGGATGCTCTGGGTAAAGCGCCCGGTCCCCACCACTCCAGTTATGAAAAAATCGCCCGGCTCATAGAGGATACCAAACGCCTGCCCTTCATCGATAACCCAAACACTGAAGAAGCCCGCAAACAATACGGGGACAGACAAGCAATCAAGGAATCATTCTGGCACATTATCGAAACCTCTCCCGATATCAAAACCGCTCTTTTACAGAATATCTCACGCTTCAATGGCCAAAAAGGGGAAACACATAGCTTTGAGCCAATGCGCAATTTGCTGGAACAGCAAGCGTACCGGCTTATTCCCTGGAAAGAGACGAGCGAACATATCAATTACCGGCGCTTCTTTGACATCAACGACTTGATCGGTGTCAGAGTTGAGGAGCTATCCGTTTTCGAGACCACTCACTCGCTGTTATCCAGAATGATACGGGAGGGAAAAGTATCCGCACTGAGAATCGATCACATCGATGGCCTTAGCGATCCATTCCAATACCTCTCGCGCTTACAGCAATGTGTCGCACCAGAGTCAGAAAAAGCGAACATATACCCCGGCTTCTACGTTATCGCGGAGAAGATCTTAAGTGCCAACGAGGGTCTACCTCTCGCATGGCCCGTCTACGGCACTACCGGATACGACTTCGCCAAAATGGCAAACGCTCTCTTCGTAGACGATATGAAAATACAAGCATTGGACAGAATTTACTGCCAATTTACAGGCTCACAAATTCCCCTCAATAACATCACCTATCAGAAAAAAAAGCAGGTCATGAACGAGTTGTTCTCCGGCGAAATGCGCGGGCTGGAGAATTGCCTCGCCAATCTAGCCCACTCGGACAATTCCACTACCAGCTTATCCTGCGGAGAGCTAGCCAGAGCTCTAGTTGAAGTAACAGCTTGCTTGCCCATCTACCGAACTTACACCAGAGGTACAGAGGTATCGCCTCAAGACCTGTCCTACCTGGAATGCGCCCTGCAGGAAACCCGCCGGCGCGCTCCCGATGTAGACACCGCCGCTCTTAATTTTCTAAAGCGCACATTGACCCTGGAATTTCGTGACCAGATATCTCCCAACGAAAAGGAAGCCTTGCTCAGTTTCGTTCTGCGATGGCAGCAGTTAACCGGCGCCGTCATGGCCAAAGGCTTTGAAGACACAGCTCTATACTGCTACAACCGACTGATCTCTCTTAACGATGTCGGCAGCGAGCCCGATGCGCCTGGCAACTCGGTTAGCGACTTCCACCACTACATTATGGTGCGACAGGAACGCTGGCCTTATCCCTTGAACGCGACCTCAACGCACGACACGAAGAGGAGCGAAGACGTTAGGAGCAGAATCAACGTTCTCTCCGAGATCCCCGAGAGCTGGGAGAAACACCTTGACCGCTGGAGGCAGTGCAACGAGACCAAAAAACAGAAGATAAATGGGATATCTATGCCTGAACCCAACACAGAGATGCTGATCTACCAAACGTTGCTCGGCGCCTGGCCTCTCCATGAGAACGAGCTATTCTCATTCAAGAAACGAATGAGGGCATACATGACAAAAGCAGCTAGAGAAGCCAAGACCTTCACCAACTGGCTCTCGCCCGACTCAGAATATGAAAGCGCACTCGCTATGTTTCTGGAGTCCATCCTGGATAACGCCGGAGAGAATGAATTCCTGGAAGACTTTTTGCCGTTTGAGAAGCAGATAGCTTACTATGGAGCTCTCAACTCGCTGGCACAGGTCCTGCTCAAGATTACCTCGCCAGGCATACCCGATTTCTATCAGGGAACGGAACTGTGGGATTTCAGCCTCGTGGACCCTGACAACCGGCGGCCGGTAGACTTTACAACGCGCGCCGCGCTGCTGGATGAACTTGCCCAACGTGAAGCACAAGGGCAGGTATCGCTATGCCAGCAAGTGCTAAACTCGTGGGAGGATGGTCGGTTGAAGCTTTACGTAACCTACAAGGCGCTAAATGTTCGCGAGGCCTATGCTGATATATTTCAGGACGGAGAATATATACCCCTGCAGGTTGCCGGGCACAATCATAGACACGTGTGTGCCTTCTTGCGTCACAGAGGGAAAAACTGGGCTCTGGTCGCGATACCGAGGCTGCTAAGCGAGATGGTTGGCGTTGGGTCCATCCCAGCGGGCCGGGACGTATGGGGCGAAGACCTGTTACTGCTGCCAGGTGGCGCGCCCGAGAGATGGCACAACGTTTTTACCGGCGAGGAACTCAGACCATCCAGTTCAACGGGCGGACTAAAAATTTCCGACATATTGCATACGTTCCCCGTAGCTCTCCTGACGGGCATCTAATCCGGACCCTTTTCATTAGCGGTACCAGGGAATACCACCGATCCATCAGCATATTGGAAATAAAGAGCTATATCAGCAGCAAACTCCGCGCAGGAAGAGATGGGCTCTTACGGCAAATTACTCTCTTTTCTCAGCACCATCTAAAAAACATGCACATCTATCGCTTTGAAAGTCAGAAACACTTTCATCCCCCGCTTCAGGCCCATATCGAGCAATGAGCGTCGGGTGATTGCGGCAACGAAGGGAACGCCCACATCCACCATAATTCTTATAACTGTTCCCGTATCAGTTATTTCTTTTATTTCGCCCTGAAATGAGTTTCTGGCGCTTGATTCGATTGGCTTGATCGATACGAGAAGGTCCTCTGGCCTGATAGAAGCATAGACCTGCCCTTCTCTGGCGGCAGCAGATGCGACTTTCAATCCATCGATGCTAATGAAAGACATATCGTTATCAATCACCGCTTCTCCGCGGAATATATTGCGCACTCCCAGGAATTCTGCGACAAATCTACAGCTGGGTTTTCTAAACACATCTCCAGGCTCACCTATCTGCACGATCTCTCCTTGATTCATGATGGCCATCTGGCTACCCAGCAAGAAGGCTTCATCGAAACTGTGCGTAACATGTATCATGGTGGTGCGGGTAAGAGCGTGCACTCTTCGCAGCTCTTCTCTAAGTTTCGTCCTCGTCTCGCTATCCAGAGCGCTCAGGGGTTCGTCGAGCAAAAGCACTTTCGGCTCCATAATCAAAGCACGAGCGATGGATATCCTTTGTTTCTCTCCTCCGCTCAGAGTCCCCGGGTGACGCTGTAGCAAGTGGATTACTCCAAGCAGGTCAGCCAGTTTATCCACCTTTTGCGATACTTCCCGTTCACTGACTTTCCTTGACCGCATTCCATACCGAATGTTCTGTTCCACGTTTAGATGTGGAAACAGCATATAGTCCTGATAAACCATGCCAATGTTCCGCTTCCTTGGAGGCAACATGGTTATATCGCAACCATTCAAATACACTCTGCCCTTATCCGGTGGATATATGCCAGCTATCGTCTCCAGGAGAATTGTTTTACCCGCTCCAGTAGGTCCAAGTATCATAAAGTATTCGCTATCAGCAACTTCCAGCGATACATTCTTCAAGAAAAACTCACCCAGGCTCTTCGATATATTTTCAACTCTAACCATCTTTATTTCCCCTAGAAGACGTGAGCATAGCCACTAAGTTTTTCAAAGATAAAGAGAGAAACAAG
>JAGYOV010000085.1 GCA_018399375.1 Dehalococcoidia bacterium | reverse complement strand
TCTCTTATCTTGTCTTTTAGCGCCACCGTAACTACCTGGAACTCTTGCGCCTCTTCACCGCCTCTTTCCTCTTCCTCTCCTCACTGGGCTTCTCGTAGAACTTGCGCCGGCGCACCTCAGCTAAAATACGATCACCCTGAACCTGCTTGCTAAACCTTCGCAACAGGCTCTCGAAACTCTCTCTAGGGTTAAGTTTTACATCCGCCATAAATCTCTAAGAACTGAGCTATTTTAGCCTCCTCGTTAAAACATGTCAAGGCAAACCTCGATACCTATCGATATTCTATGGCAAATTAAACCAGCTCTCTCAAAAACTCGAGTAACTTTATGCCAGCAACGTCCAAGCTATAAATAACAAACCCATCAGTTAACAATAATCTTTGAACATAACCTCTGGACACTAACATAACCCCTGGAGTAGAATACCTCACTGCATGATATGGAAATGATATGGGAGAGAGCGAGCATGATAACCAAATGTCCAGAGGGAACATGGTAAAGAAAAAGGAGTTGCGCGATATGGCAGAGGGATGCCTTTTTTGCCGCATTGTAGCGGGAGAAGTCAGTAGTGAGATAGTTTATCAGGACAAAGGGTTCTTAGCTTTCAGAGATGTCAACCCACAGGCTCCCGAACATATAATTATCATACCGAAGATGCACATTGCATCCGTAGCTGAACTTTCCCAGGAACAACAGGGACTCGTCGGCAGTCTTATACTTACTGCCAAGAAAGTAGCTGAACAACTGGGCATAGCACATAAAGGTTACCGATTGGCGATCAACTGCGGCCATGATGGAGGGCAAGTAATCCACCACCTGCACCTGCACCTCCTCGGAGGCAAGAAACTGGGCGATTGGATTGGCTAGTTCAGCAGATCAGACTATCGAAAATCACATTCTACAGAACTTAATTTGGCTACAACTTCCTCTATGGATTCATCTGGAGTAGATGCTCCAGCAGTAATACCAATTCGGTGCTTGCCAATGAACCAGTTATTATTGAGGTCTCTGGAACTTTCTATCTGATGGGTTTCAACTATTTGCGAGCAGGCTTCGGTCAGATGCCTGGTATTAGCGCTATCATAACCTCCAATAACTATCATCAACTCATTCTGAATAGCACAATCCACAGCATCTCTCTGCCGCTTCTGCGTTATCTCACATAGCGTGTTGATAATGCGGATCTCTTGAACGCTGGAGCTCAAATCAACAGCCTGCCTTATAAATTCTTCCAGAGATGCCTGCGCTTGAGTAGTTTGAGAGATAATCCCCAGACGACGGAATTCTCCTTTGAATTCGGTTAATCGCTGAGCATCAAGAGTTGCTATACCCCTACCTTTCGCCCAACCCAACAATCCTTTAACCTCAATGTGCTCCGCCTCTCCAAAAATAACGACGTCAAACCCCTCATCAGCCAGTTCGCTGGCACTAATCTGAGCTTTGTGCACCAGAGGGCATGTGGTATCAATAATGCGAATATGAGCGGCTCTGGCCTGCTCCAGTATTTCAGGGGATGTCCCATGTGCACTAATAGCCAGAACGTTGCTCCTAACCTGGCCAATATTCTCTATGGGGGTAACCCCCATAGAGAATAATTTTTCTACAAGATGTCGATTATGCGCTACCGAACCCAGAGATTCTATTCTACCATATCTTTCAGTAGCATCCTGCAGCAACTTTAGTGCCCGTCTAACTCCAAAACATAGACCTAGCTCTTGTGCTTTATTAATTATCATCGCTGTAATTTGATAGTTCTGAATATACACCCCTCTGCTCCAGGGGCAACAGGTTAGCGATTCTATCCATCATCATGTCGGTCAAGAGATTCATCTGTCGTCTAGTTAATTTACCCTCGATAGACGGAAGCTCGAACGGTTTCCCAAATATAATGACTATGCGTGAACGCCTCCATAAACAGCTTATACCACGTATTTTCTCTATGCCAATTATACCTACAGGAAGAAGAGGCGCGTTTATCCGGGCAGCTATTGCCACAGGTCCCGCTTTTCCTCTAATGAGTTTGCCATCAGGGCTCCTTCTCCCTTCAGGGAACATTCCCAGAACAAGGCCTTGTTGCAATACATCATTTGCCTTTCTAATTGTCAACTGTTTATCTTTGAGCGTTCCCGTGCGGCTTACAGGAAATTCCTTTGCCCAAACAAGAATATCCTTCAAGAAGGGGAGGTGAAATAGCTCCTCTTTAGCCATGAAGCTGATCCAGCGGGGGAAGCTAACTGCCAGCAAGATTGGATCGAGCAAATGCACGTGGTTAGATACCAATATAAAAGAACCTGCGGGTGGAATATTTTCCTTGCCCACAATCTCCCAGGAAAGAAAACATCTAGCAATTGATCGTACCAAAAATAAAACGGCCTTTTGAGAAGCAGTCACAGGTTCAACACCAGGGCATATATTTTATCAACTACCTCTTGCAAGCTGAGGGCACCAGTGTCAATAATTATGGCATCATCAGCAGGCTTGAGAGGAGAAACTGAGCGGTGGATATCAAGTTCATCTCTCCTTATTAAATCGGCAAGGACAGCATCGAGGCTCAAGCTCTCTCCTCTCTCCAACAATTCCTGGTAACGCCGTTTGGCTCTTTCCTCGGCAGAGGCGGTAAGAAAAATCTTCAAGTCGGCCTCTGGCAGGACTACCGTGCCAATATCCCTGCCCGCCATTATTATTTTCCCCCGTTGGGCTATTTCCCTTTGTTTATTTACCATGATGCGGCGGACTTCAGCCACTTTAGCTACTGCGGGAACGGCCTTCTCTACTTGCGGAGAAAACAGTTCATCCATGATATTGCGACCATCCACCAGAATAGAGAGGCACCCTTCTTTGCCTGGAATAAAATGGATTTCTGAATTTTCAGCAAGGCGACAGAGATCAACTTCATTTTCAGGGAGAACGCCAGCTTTAATGCTCTTCCAGGTGAAAGCGCGATACATTGCGCCCGTATCGAAAAAAATATAACCCAACTTCTTCGCCAACAACAAGCCCACACTGCTTTTGCCGACCGCTACAGGCCCATCCAAGGTGATTAAATGTGCTTTCACAAATCTTACTTAGTTTATCACTTAGTCAGGACCATTTTCCACGATGTAACCAATCTGTATCAGATAAGGCACTATACAGTCAACTATTCCCTTTGAGAGCGTTTTCTGAAAAAGATAGTAGAAAGATTTATAATAGGGAGCAAAGCTATAAAATCCGCTATAGTTGAAGGAGCATCTCGTGACAGAGAAAATGACCAGAGAAGAGCTTTTAGACCAGGCGAGTAAGCCTGAGAGAGAAGCCATCAAACTGCACGCTTTCTACCGGGGCAAGATGCAAACCATGCTCAAATGCCAGATAAGAGATATGAGGGATATGGCTATCTATTATACACCTGGCATCGCTGAGCCCTGCAGGGCCATAGAAGAGGATGAGGAGAAAATCAACGAACTTACCAACCGAGGGAATACTATAGCCATCGTTTCTGATGGCACTCGGGTACTTGGATTGGGAGACATAGGCCCAAAGGCAGGCTACCCCGTTATGGAGGGTAAGGCACTACTGTTTAAATACCTCGGAGGAGTAGACGCTGTGCCTCTTTGCCTCGGGACAAAGGAAACCGATGAAATAATCCAGGCAGTCAAATGGATTGAACCATCGTTTGGAGGCATTAATCTGGAAGATATTGCTTATCCTAAGTGTTTTAGCATATTGGACCGATTAAAAGAGGAAATGGATATCCCAGTATGGCATGATGACGTACAGGGAACGGCAACCGTTACACTCGCTGCATTGATCAATGCTCTAATAATTGTGGGCAAGAAAATAGGAGATTGCAAAATCGTCTTCAATGGTGCAGGAGCAGCCAATACAGGATGTTTCAGGCTTATCGAGGCTTATGGAATGGATATAGGTAGATGTACAGTAGTTGATAGCAAAGGGACTCTTCACAGGGGTAGAAAGGACATCGAGGAAATACAGGATAGATACCCTGACAAATGGCGCTTCTGCCAGCTTACCAATTCCGCGAATATAGAAGGCAACCTGACTGAAGCGCTTGAAGGAGCTGATGTGCTCATTTCTTGTTCCAAACCAGGCCCCGGCACAATTTCACCCGAGCAGATAAGCGGCATGGCAAAGGATGCCATATGCTTTGTCGCGGCTAATCCTATTCCCGAGATCTGGCCTTGGGAAGTGAAGGAAGGAGGTGCCAGAATAGTGGGCACAGGCAGATCCGATTTCCCCAATCAAGTAAACAACTCGTTGGGCTTCCCAGGGATATTCCGTGGAGTTATCGATGTACAGGCGAGAGCAATTACCGATGAGATGTGCATTGCCGCTGCTGAGTCTCTGGCAGCATATGCCAGACATAGAGGAATAAACGAGGATAACCTCATTGCCAGAATGGATGAGAGCGAGGCTTACATCCAAGAAGCGGTAGCCGTAGGAATGAAGGCCCAAGAACAGGGGCTTGCCAGGCTGAAAGTTGATGCCAGAGAACTTCGCCGCAGAGCGGAAACCATGATAATGAATGCTCAGGCACAGGCCAATGCTCTGGTGAAAGTAGGGCTCATAGCACCTGCTTCCTGCATGGAATCCAGTGAAACAGATTCAGCAGTTAAATGAAGGAAATTTC
>JAGYOV010000084.1 GCA_018399375.1 Dehalococcoidia bacterium | reverse complement strand
GGTAAAAAAAGCGCAGTAATCGGGGCTGTTCAGAATGAAATCCGGCGACTCCGGTAGAGTAAGGCGCTGATATAGTGTGCCGTCCTCTGCAGACATTTCCAGCTGCGCTTCTCCCCAGCGCATTACAAAGAGCGATGTCAAAGCAAGTCGAACTTCTTCATCCAGAGGAGCATGCACGCTCCCGACAAAAGTCTGTGCCCTGAGATTTTGTAACCCCACCTCCATAAACCAGCCCAAGGCACGCAAGAAATGCTGCTGCGGTCTCATATCTCTCGTAAAGGGAGCAATTCCCATAGAAGTGCCATTTAGCCGCGCCTCCAGCACGGGATACCCCGGCAAAAGCTGCTGAGAGGACCAGGCAAGAATGGCAACGGTGCCACGGGGTTTTACCACCCTGGCAATCTCTGTCAGTAAGAGTACCGGTGGCATAGAAATGATCCCCACGCAATCGGCACTCCAGGCCCAATCGAATGTGTTATCATCAAAGGGAATATTTTGCACATCTCCCTGCTGGAAGGAAAGGCGTAGCGATAAGCCTGCCTTAGCCGACAACTTTCGAGCGTGGTCCAAAAGATCAGGCAAAATGTCTATACCAATTACATAGCCATCCGGCGCCACAGCCGCTGCCAGCAACCGCGCATTGCTGCCAGTGCCACAGCCTGCATCCAGGCCCCTGCTCCCCGGGAGAAGATGCAGTGCCTCGATAGCCGAAAGAATTGTCTTTTCCCGCAAAAAATCAGAAAGACCGATCTGGTGCGCGTAGTTATCCAAACTGGATGCTCCGGCGCATAACGAGTGTCTTTTCTCTTCTTCTTTATGTTTCCTCACTGGTCCTTCCTTCATAAGTTACTGAGAAAAATCAAGATTTCCTGCCGTCAGAAAAGCAAATATCTCCACAAGCTCTATAGTCTGCCATGTCGCAATATGGAGATGAGCAGCCAGAACCCCATTATCCCTGCACCTACGAACCCGGCTATACCGATAAGAGGCATGCCTTTCCACGTAGGAGGCATGCCAGATAGAATGATAAGAGAGGAGCCAATAATCAGAGAAGCCAGAACGATGGCGAAGGCGATGCGGTTGCTCACCTGGTCGCTTTTACTGAGCACCGGGTCCAGCCCTATATGCTCGAACTCTATTTTAACCTTGCCTTCCTTGATCTGCTCAATTATTTCCCTTGCTTCGGAAGGAAAGTCTTGGAACAGCCGGCTAAACTCCAATGCCGAGGAGTATGAATCCCGGACAATTCTACGAGGACTAAATTGCTCCCGCATCAAGCTTCTGGCAAATGGCTCCATATGCTTCACGATATTGAAGTTTGGATCCAGCTTTCGACCTACTCCTTCAATAGAGGTCAGGGATTTTACCAGCAGGTAAATATCTGGTGGCAGCTTTATCCTGTAAGAGAGGACCAATCTCAGTAGCTGATGCAAAAGTTCTCCCATATTGATATCTTCCAGCGATAAATAAGCATACCGATCTATCAAATCCGATACTTCGTATTCCATCTGGTCGATGTTTTCAGCGCGACTGCTTTTCGACAACTGCAGCATGGACTTCATCACCTTCCTGGCATCGTCATTGACAATCCCAATGATTATGCCTCCCAGAGATTCCCTGTGACGCGGCAGCAATTTTCCCATCATGCCAAAATCCAGAAAACAGATAACGTTGTCTGGCATAATAACGATATTCCCTGCATGAGGATCAGCGTGAAAGAACCCATGTTGAAACACCTGTTTCAGAACAAGCCGAGCTCCTCTGCCGGCTATCAACTCCAGGTCACATTCCTCCCTCAACAATGCGTCGATGTCGGAGACCCTGATACCCTTAATGAACTCCATGGTAAGGACTTTCCTGGTGGTAAGTTCATGGTATATCCCTGGCACGTAAATTGTCTCATCCCTACGGAAATTATTTCTGAAACGATCAATGCTGATAGCTTCAATGGTAAAGTTCATTTCCTTTCTGATGCCCTTCTCAAATTCTCTAACTACGCTTACGGGGCTGGCTATCTCCATCCTCCGAATGTACCTTTCCACTAGAGTAGCAAAATGAAGCATTATTTCCGTATCAACGGCAACGATCTGCTCTATCCCCGGACGCTGCACCTTGACGGCAACTTCCTCTCCGCTTTGCAGTACAGCCCTGTGGACCTGAGCTATTGAAGCTGACGCGAGGGGAACATCATCAAATTCCCGAAATAGAACTGACACTGGATTCCCAAGCTCTTTTTCAATGATATCCCTTGCTTCTTCCGCTGAAAAAGGCGATACAGAAGACTGAAGTTTCTCTAGCTCAGCAACGAGCTCCAGGGGCAACATGTCCGGCCTGTGACTCATTATCTGGCCAGCTTTGACAAAAGTCGGTCCCAACTCTTCCAGCGCCAGCCGCAAGCGCTCCCACCGGCCAAGAGAGACAAGACCGGCATCTCCCTTCCTTGATGAGATCTTTCCCCCAAAATCGATATATTTTTCCAGGTGGATATTACTTATCAAATCGCCAAAGCCGTATCTTGCCAGAACCGTAGCCATCTCACGATAACGGCTTACGTGGCGGTAGGTGCGGCCTATTATGCCAGCTTTCTCAAACATCACATTACATCCATATCACAGCTGTCGAAAAATAATATACCACCGCAACAATAGCGCGGGATAGAGGACAAATCCGAGACGCATTCATTAAATTCTCTTGCTCATACCCATTCAGCATACGCTACGAGGAGTTGGTATAAGAAACTCTATATCCCGCCCCTGAAAAAAAGAGGACGGCAAGAACGTCATTCAACCAATTATCCATTTCACATATGCAGACAATAAAATGCCACATATTAATTAAGGAAAACCGACCACACCATAAAAGCCACCACCTCAATTCCAACCTGAAAAAGCGCGCTTTTTCTATGGGGCGCTGTTATCGCTCTTTGCGACCAAATCCTCCAGTTTCTTCACGCGCTCATCAAGTTCCCTGAACTGTTTACCAGTGCAAATATCCATTCTTTCCGTGGCGCTTCTCACCAACTTTTCGATCTGGGCTTTGAAGTTCTCACCTGCCTCATCCGCCTGCTGCAACAACTCTTCAGCCAGCCTTCTCCCCTCTTCTTCGGACAGATTGTCTTCTTTAGCAATTTTTCTGGCCGTTTCTTCGATTTTATCTCTCGTCATGTAAGCAAGGCCAATTCCTATCAGTGCGCTTTTTCTCAATAGACTCATCATCGAAATTCGCCCCCTTTTTTAATTTTTCAACACCCATTCCACATAAACTTCCACCCACACATATTATACTCCGAGATAGAGCAACCTTAAAGAGAATTTTTACCATGAGAAGCTTCAACCAGTAACTATTCCAACTTCTCCTTCAGCGAACTCAGCTTGCCCCTGGCACTAAACTCCTTATCTCGCCGGTCATCAATTTTAATCGTGGTTAACACGCGAACAGCGCCACTTTGAAAAACGCTTTCATGCATCTTGCCAACAACGCGGAGAATGCTGCTGACATCGCCTTCAATGGTCGTCCCCATCGGATTTATTTCATAGCTTACATCGCTCTCTTTTTGCAGCACCTTAATTGCGCCGGCCACATACTTACTAACCGAGGGATTCTCCGTCCCCAAAGGGGCCACGCTTACCTCTGCCACTGCCATCTTTGCACCTCCTGCAGAATATTTTCACTCACTTCTACTAAAGAATAGCCCTTATAATCGCTTTGTTCAACATCACAGCACAGTGCCCAATCATTATCCCTCATAATTATTACTGAATTTAATTTATGCCAATTTCACAACTTAGCAGGTTTTCTCCTTGCCTTTAGCTATGAGCCTCGAGATAGCGATTTGTATATCACCCTACGAATTGAGTTATAATGCACACTAATGCTCGGTTTTAGCGGAGAGCAAAATGGCTAAAATTATCGTTACCACGGGTAGAGGCGGGAGTGGCAAAACTACCTTTATGGCGCTGACTGCACGGCTGTTGGGTTCCTCCAAAACCCCCTCCCTCATCATAGACTTGGATGGAGATCAGAGCCTTTCCGATATGCTGGGAGTTAACCTCGAAGAGAAGAAGGTAAGAACTATACTCGACATCCTCTTTGACCTGCAGAAAGGCAAAGCATATAAAGAGCTACAATCCATGCCCATGCCTCAGAAGATAGAATATCTCTTCCATACCGACTGCGTATACGAATCGGATAAATTTGACCTGGTAACTCTGGGAGTAAAATGGACCAGTGGTTGCTATTGCCTGCCCAACGACTTGCTGAGGGGAATTATCCCCGGAATGGCCCAGAGCTACCAGTATATGCTCGTGGACACACCTGGAGGTCTGGAACATCTCAACAGAAAAGTGGTCTCGGATATAGACGATCTCTTTTTCGTGCTCGACCCATCTCTAAAGGCCATCAAGAACGTTGAGAGAACGTTAAAGCTCACAAGAGAGATAGGCATAAAATATAAAAAATGCTATCTGGTAGCCAATCATAACTTCAACCAGGATTTAGAAGACCGCGTTGGTCGCGAGGAGGGCGCTATTTATCTGGGGAAGGTGGAATACGACCCCGAGGTAGAGAAATATAATCTAACAGGGAAATCGCTACTGGACTTCTTAGGTTCCCCCGTGCAGCACCGGAAGGCACGC
>JAGYOV010000083.1 GCA_018399375.1 Dehalococcoidia bacterium | reverse complement strand
AAAGATTAATGAGATGCTTGAAGAATTTCTTAAAGCTGGAGAAAGGGATATTCTTCGGTAGCTTACCGGACAAGTGGAAGACTGTAAAGGAAGCTCCTGTTATCATGTGTATTCCCATGGTACTTTTAGCCGCTGCCTGTCTGGGAATCGGAATAGCCTTCCCCTGGATAATAGATAGCTTCATCCAACCTGCAGTTGATGCTATCATCTCATTGGGAGCCTGAATATGAGAAAACCAAAACTGCGAGAATTAAAAGAAGCATTAAGCTCACTTTTCAGTAAGCCATATACTATAAAATATCCCTATGAGCCTTCCATACCCCCCAAGGCCTTCAGGGGCAAACCCAGATATGTAGAAGAAGAATGTATCGGATGTGGTGCCTGTGCTCAAGTTTGTCCTGCCAATGCCATCGAAGTTACGGAGTTAGTTTCTGGATCTTCAGGAAAAAGGAAACTAACCGTGCATCACGATCATTGCATCTTCTGCGGTCAATGTCAGAGATATTGCACTACCGAAAAGGGAATAATTCTAACCAATGAATACGATACAGCTACCTATGACAGAACTGACGCAACAACGGAAGTCGAGAAAGACCTACTCATATGCGAACATTGTGGCGTCGTTATCGGCACCGTAGAGCAAATTAGGTGGGTAGCACAGAAATTAGGTCCAAAGGCCTATGCCAACCTGGGAATGGCACTGATACTGCATCGTGATCTGGATCTCTTGGGCAAGACAGCTCCTCTCTCTCCAAACGCACCCATAGACAGAACTGATCACATAAGATTCTTGTGCCCCAAATGTCGCCGCGAACTTATTTTATATGAACAGTGGGGTCCCTAGCGATGAAAAAGGAGCTAGCGCAAGCTCTAAATGATGAGCTTGTCGACGCTTCCAAGATAGTTATCCTGGGCATAGGCAATGAGTTATCTTACAGGGATCGACTGGGAATTCTGGCTGCGAGAGAAATAGAGAAACGCGATACTTCGAAGAAATACCAAGTTTTCTGTACAGGGACAACCCCCGAGAATTTCACTGGAGCAATAAGGGGAAGTTCTCCTTCGCATGTGGTGCTTATTGATACTGCCGACATAGGAAAGGATCCCGGGACAATTGAGATAATTGATGAAGCTAGGTTGAGCAGCATACCCCTTTCCACGCATAATATCTCTCTATCACTACTGGTAAGGTATTTGAACCAAGAGATGAACTGCAAGGTAATTGTGCTCGGCATCCAACCAGATGGCTCCTTTTCAAGAAAGGAATCTCCCGCCGAAGAGTCCATAAAAGAATTAGCCCTATTACTTTGCTCCCAACAGACGGGAACTTCACCATAATGCCAAAAACAGAATCTATCCAGTTAGCTCATATTCGCCTTTACGGTGTTGTTCAAGGAGTAGGATTCAGGCCATTCATTTATAAATTAGCACTCGAATATAACCTGAAGGGATGGGTTCACAACACCTCAGAAGGCGTCGAGATCGAAGTAGAAGGGGAATTCAAAAGCATCAAGCAATTTATCCAGAACTTGCATCCCAAGGCTCCCCCACTAGCTCGCATCGAACGCATCAAGATCGACTATCGCACGCCTGCTGGATACGAAAAATTTGAGATTCGAAATAGCATCGCAGAAGAAGAAGGCCAATACCAACTCATATCCCCAGACATTGCTACCTGTGATGCTTGTCTAAAAGAAATACTGGATCCCCACAATCACCGTTACCGTTATCCCTTCACCAATTGCACCAACTGCGGTCCGCGTTTCACCATAATTGAGAGCCTTCCCTATGACCGCCCGAGAACAACTATGCGCAACTTCCCAATGTGTTCTCTGTGTCAGGCAGAATATAACGATCCTCTAGATCGGCGTTTTCACGCTCAGCCCAATGCCTGCCCCAGATGTGGGCCTCAGCTAAGACTGATCAACAGCAACAGCGAGCTCTTCATCACGCAGGATGTCATCGCTACTGCGGCTCAACTCTTAAGAGAAGGAAAAATCATCGCCATAAAGGGCTTGGGAGGTTTCCTTCTGGCCTGCGATGCTACTCAAGAAATGGTGGTCAATACTCTTCGGGAAAGGAAAAAACGCCCCTCCAAACCGTTCGCCATCATGGTAACCAGCATCCAGGAAGCTGAAAAATATTGCCGCATCTCTCTCGAGGAAAAGGAATTGCTTGCTTCTCCTTCCTGCCCAATCGTCATCATGAGACGGAAACCGAATTCTATTTTAGCTCAATCGTTGGCTCCGAATTTACAATACATGGGGATTATGCTGCCATATACGCCCCTACATCATATTTTACTCAGGGATGCTCAACTACCACTGGTGATGACCAGTGGCAACCTTAGTGAAGAACCCATTGCCAAAAGCAATTTCGAAGCGCTAAGAAGGCTTTCAGAAATCGCCGACTACTTCTTAATTCATAACAGAGATATATGCTCAGTTTACGACGATAGCGTCACGATGATAGAAGACAAAAAAATACAACTAATCAGGCGTGCCCGCGGCTACGCTCCATTCCCCATTCACCTGACCTTCAAGAGCAGGCAAATTTTGGCCTGTGGGGCTGAAATGAAGAACACCTTCTGTCTGGCCAAAGACAACTATGCCTTCCTGAGTCAGCATATTGGGGACATGGAGAATATAGAAACCCTGGAGCACTTCGATAATACTATTTCCCTCTATAAGAGGCTTTTTGACATTACTCCTGAGATCATTGCGCACGATTATCATCCCGATTACCTCAGTACAAGATACGCTCGCGAGCTGGGAGAAAAAGGAGCGAAAACGGTTGCCATACAGCACCATCATGCCCATATCGCCAGTTGTATGGCGGATAACAAATTGTCCTGCCCCGTCATTGGAGTTATCTTTGATGGTACAGGGTTAGGTGATGATGGACAAATTTGGGGAGGAGAATTTCTAATAGCAGACTATTCCAGCTACGATAGGCTGGGGCATTTGGAATATCTGCCTCTGCCCGGCGGAGACACCGCCATCAAGAAACCATACCGCATTGCCGTGGCCTATATACTTAGCCTGCTGGGAGAAGACACACTAACCCGATATTTATCTTCAAAAGAAGGGCAACAAATTAACCCCAATGAAATAGAGATCATCAAATACCAGATAGCAAGAAAACTGAATACTCCTAATTCTTCAAGTATGGGGCGATTATTCGATGCTATAGCTGCACTGACAGGAATAAGAAAAGAAATAGATTATGAGGGACAAGCTGCAATAGAACTAGAAATGGCAGCATATGATCACCATCGCGATAAATCAGCTGCACATAGCAAAAGTCAATTCGACAAGAAGTATCCATACCACATAACAAAGGAAAATGGAGTGGAAATAATAAAACTAGCAACGCTAGTTGATGCCATAATGGATGATCTCCTGCAGGGTATTCCTCAAACTGAAATAGCCTCCAAATTTCATACTACCATTGCACACATGACAAATGACATCTGTTTATTAATAGCCAGAAAAAATAACTTAAACCGGGTAGCTTTGAGCGGTGGAGTCTTTCAGAACCGGCTATTGCTACGGAAAACGGCAAAATTATTGCAAAGTAACGGCCTGCGCGTATTCACACACAAACAAGTACCCTGCAACGATGGGGGCATATCCTTAGGGCAGGCAATTATTGCCAACTTCAACAACAAATAGAACAACACACTATAACTTCACCGAATACAGATAATTCAATGGAAATGGGAAAATAATTTCTGTAGATGCTAGAAGATGCTGCACAAAGATAATGAGGTCTTTATTTCAACCAAACATAGCCATGGCTTGTGCCACAGATATACTTGGGATAAAATAACCAAAAGCTATGTGTTTAGCCATTCCAGTAAGAGTCATCTCCGTAGAGGGTAATGATGCCGAGGTAGAGATCGCGGGTGTGAAGCGCTGGAGTAACATTACCTTCACGCCAGAGGTAAAACCGGGCGACTACGTATTGCTGCATGCTGGATATGCCATAGGAACAGTGGACGAGAAAGAAGCTGAGGAGACACTGAAGCTTCTAGAAGAAATTGCAACCTCCTGTGAAATTCATTGATGAATATCAAAACGTTGAGCTAGTCAAGAAGCTGGCAGAGAGGATTAGCACTATCGCCACCAAACCAAGCAGCTTGATGGAGTTTTGTGGTGGACACACGCATGCCATAATGAAATATGGCCTGCGCCAGTTGATGCCAAAAACACTTGAACTGAAATCAGGACCGGGATGCCCAGTATGCGTAACAGCGATTGCCGATCTGGATAGGGCTATTGCTCTGGCTCATCTACCAGGGGTCATCTTTACCTCCTTTGGAGATTTAATTAGAGTTCCCGGCAGTCACTCCAGTCTGCAGGAGGCAAGATCAACAGGAGCAAATATCACTATAGTATACTCAGTCAGCGACGCCCTAAAAATAGCCGAAATCAACCCGGAGAAAGCTGTTATTTTTGCCGGCATAGGGTTTGAAACCACTGCACCAAGCATAGCAGCTGCTATAATCACAGCTAAGAAGAAGAGAATAGAGAATTTCTATGTCCTCTCTCTGCTCAAATTAACTTCATCTGTAATGAAGGCCTTACTGGACTCAGGGGAAGTTGAGATAAATGGGATTATTGGACCGGGAC
>JAGYOV010000082.1 GCA_018399375.1 Dehalococcoidia bacterium | reverse complement strand
GAATCCATATAAGCATCGGCAATGCCCGTGACAAGATTGGTAGCTCCCGGACCAGATGTCCCGATGCATACACCCGGCCTACCTGTAGCTCGAGAATAACCTTCGGCAGCGTGAGCCGCCCCGAGCTCATGGCGAGTCAATATGTGTCTGATCTGGGGATATTGAGGTAAAACATCATATAAAGGCAGAAGAGCTCCCCCCAATATCCCAAACACAAACTCCACTCCTTCTTCAACCAGACTATCACATAGGATCTGAGCACCCGTTCTTTTCATTTGAAATTTACCTCAGCCAGCGAAGACTGCCCCTCTACTGGCTGAACTTACCCTCTCTGCGTAGCGACCAAGATAACCCTTTTTCACTTTGAGCTCAAAAGGCGGCAACGAAGCTATTCGCTGCTCTATCTCCTCCTGAGGCAATTCCGCTGATAACTTACAACCTGGTATATCTATATCTATAACATCACCGTCTCTCAACATCGCTATCGGTCCTCTCTCCGCTGCTTCAGGGGACACATGCCCAATAGCTGCTCCTTTAGTGGCTCCAGAAAAGCGACCATCGGTAATGAGGGCTACCTCTTTATCCAACCCCATGCCGCTAAGAAGAGAAGTCGGTGATAGCATTTCCCTCATCCCTGGCCCACCTCTCGGCCCCTCATAGCGTATGACCACCACATCCCCCTTTTCTATCTTTCCGGCCATAATAGCGGCAGTGGCATCCTCTTCGCTATCGAAAACCCTCGCCCTACCTCGGTGAACCAACATTTCTGGAGATACAGCTGCGCTCTTCACTACACCTCCATCAGGCGCCAGATTGCCAAACAGCATACTAAGTCCACCAGTGGCAGCATGGGGATTGTTCAGAGAACGAATTACATCTCTATCTTTGACATCATATTGACTTATCGTTTCCCCTACCGTTTGCCCCAATACATTCCGGGCATCGGTCTTCAACAGCCCTGATATTTCGTGCATTACCGCCATTATACCGCCAGCTAGATCCAAATCCTCTATATGATATTCTCCCGCAGGGCTTAATTTGCAGATATGAGGAACCCGCCGGCTAATTTCATTGATCCAAGACAACGGGAAATCTATCCCTGCTTCGTGAGCTATTGCAGTAAGGTGTAAAACGGAGTTAGTACTGCCACCAAGAGCCATATCGACAGCAAAGGCGTTATAGACAGAATCCCTGGTAATAATATCCTCGGGCATAATGCCCTTCGATAACACATCCATAATCTGCTGTCCCGCCTTGTAAGCGAGCTCAGATCTCCTGGCCTGCACCGCAGGTATAGTGCCATTTCCAGGCAGGGCCAACCCCATAGCCTCAGTAAGACAATTCATAGTATTCGCAGTAAACATACCAGAACAACTGCCATAACCAGGGCAGGCAACTTTCTCCAACTCTACGAGCTCAGCTTCGCTCAAGCTCCCCTTGGCTAATTGCCCTACCCCCAAAAAGACCGAATTAAGATCAACCGCACTGGTTTTTCCATTATGAACCAGCTTGCCCGCCATCATAGGCCCACCACTGACAAAGATGCAGGGCAAATTAAGTCTGGCTGCCGCCATCAACATGCCAGGGACAATTTTATCGCAATTGGGTATGAATACCATGGCATCAAAGGCATGTGCCTGCGCCATGATTTCAATAGAGTCAGCAATAAGCTCTCTACTGGGCAGGCTATACTTCATCCCCTGATGGTTCATGGCGATGCCATCGCACACAGCTATGGCGTTGAACTCGAACGGCACTCCGCCCCCATCCCGTATGCCTTCCTTTACGATCCGGGCAAGAGATGGTAAATGAATATGTCCTGGTACTATCTCGGTAAAGCTATTCGCAACGCCTATGAAAGGCTTGCCCCAATCACTATCAGAACATCCCACAGCACGCAGCAACGATCTGTGGGGAGCTCGCTCAAATCCCTTATTGATTACATCGCTTCTCATTAATCCTCCGATTTCCTTTTTAAGTTCAAGCTATACAAGCCGAAGCTAAACGCATGTCGGATAACATAGCACAATGCCCTTCTATCGTCAATTAGAGGATTTATGCAAAGCCCGTCAAGGGAGATAAAAACGATAGACTGGCCTTCTTGTCTGCTCCCTGCTCAACGAAAGAGTATCACAAAATATTCTTTATTCACCATTGGAACTAATTCTCTATCCCAAACTCCGATTTTTACCCATAATCACATTTTCAGATAACTTTTTCTGACAAAACTTTTTCTGGGATAAAATAACACGAGCTTTTCTAATCGATAAATGATCATGGAGAAGAGGTAATACGATTTCTGTTGACCTGACTTCCCTTCTGTTTTGCTTGGGCGGTAATGGGGACAGGAGAAGGGGAACCCCTGTCAACTCGTTCTACCCAACGGGAGATGTTTTGAAATAGGTTAGAATATGCTCTTGCCACCCTTTCCGCAAATTCATGATCGCTCATTTCGCCAGCGAGATCATCCAGCTTGTCCGAGTTTATTCCAAGACGTAGGTATTCCTCTGCTGTTGGTAGTAATGTAAACTTCTCATACAAATAAATGTTTTTGGCCTTGCTTCGGTGATCGGTAATAGGCACAGAGAAGAAACTCGACCTATGGAATATGGAAATTGATATAGGGGGTGAGAAAGTCACAGTTATATTTGTTGAGCACTTCGGCACATAATGGCGGGATATATAAAGAATCATAGCCCAGGTGTTTGCGTACCACCAATCCATTCTTGGACTCCACCTAATCATTATCGTTGGTGTGGCGAGGATGACTTTTGTTTAAGAGGATTAAGAGTTTGTTAAGGAGATTGAATATCATCTTATTGAGAAATTCAGAGCCATTGTAGGAATTAAAGCCCCATATGACAAAGGGAAAGCCAAACAACATGTTTCCTAGTGCTGGCAACGGGTCATTCTCCGTTATCTTTTCCACCGAGACTACAACTCCCCACTGCGTGACCTCATCCACGACATTGATATAATATACTCCTTTTTCTCTATTGTAGTCTATCAGGCGAACAGTATCGATTATAGCCGGAGTTCCCTCCCTGTTTCGGCCTTGCTCGCTCTATTGTTTGTAGATTTTCTTCATTCATAATTAGTCGTATATCCCAATCATAAAAGAGTTGTCTTGATATCTCAGGCTCATCTCGTATTGGGAGTTAAACTAACGCGTTGCGCAGTTTCCTGCATCTTTGCTATCATTATGACAGCGTCTTTAAATCAGTCCAGTGAGGCTGAGAAGCAGGAAACATGCGTAAGCGCAGTGATCTTAAGATCTTATCTGAACTCAGCAAACACCCATACGGTAGTCTCTTGTCAATTCTATGGCAGGGAGTTCGCTGATGTCGGAAAAAATTCTTCTGGTTTCTAACGATATAAAGCGAGCTTTATATCGCATCACCCACGAAATCATTGAGAGAAACAAGGGCGCTGAGAACATAGTCCTCATCGGGATATGGACAAGGGGAGTATATTTGGCCAGGCGCATGGCCAACATGGTTGACGATTTCGAGGGGATATCTGTTCCCGTTGGCACTCTGGACATCAAACCCTATCGCGACGATACCATAGCTATAAAGTCTCATGATATCTCACAGGATACCAACATACCAACAAATATCGCCAACAAGCAGGTAGTGCTGGTCGACGACGTTCTTTACACCGGGCGCAGCACTCGTGCCGCCATGGATGCAATTATGGACCTGGGGCGCCCCAAATCCATACACCTAGCAGCCCTCATAGATAGAGGACACAGAGAGCTTCCCATTCGAGCTGATTATGTGGGCAAAAACATCCCGAGTTCTCGAGATGAAGACATCCGTGTCTATTTAGAAGAGGTCGATGGCTTAGATAGAGTGGCAATTATAAGCCCCTCTAGAAACTTGGCTATCAAGGAGAAACAACGATGACCAATACTAATTTGCGCAACAGGAGCTTGGTTACCATCGATGATTTATCCAATGAAGAAATTGAAATGCTCTTTTCCCTGACGGATGAAATATCGGAATCTTTAAATGAGCAATCCAACGTATGTCGGGGGAAAATCATGGCGAGCTTATTCTTTGAACCAAGCACCAGGACGAGGCTATCCTTTGAAACTGCAATGCTGAGACTGGGTGGCCATGTCATAAGTGCTATCGATATAGGATCAAGTTCTCTATCCAAGGGCGAAAGTATTGCTGACATGGCAAGGGTAGCTGGTAGTTACGCCGATATAATCGTTATCAGACATCCATGGGAGGGAGCTGCTAAAGTCGTTGCCGATTATGCCGGTATCCCGGTAATAAATGCCGGCGATGGTAGCCATGCACACCCCACTCAAACTCTATGCGATCTCTACACGCTAAAAAAGGAAAAACACACCATCAAAGGCTTAAAAATTGCCTTCTGGGGAGATCTTAAGCATGGACGGACCACCCACTCTTTGAGCTATGCGCTGGCCAGATTTGGCGCTACTATACTCTTCCATCCCAAACAAGGATTGGAGATGCCAGAGCACATCTTGAGAAAGATAACTACAGAGTGTGGGGGTAAGTTAGAAAGAGATGCCGCAGCTCTGAGAAATGCCTACGGGGAGAAATTTTTCCCCGTAGAAGCTGTCTATACAACTCCTACCCAACCTCACCAGCTGGCAATGTTACCCGATATCAATATGCAGATCGAATTCAAGACGGGGGTCGATGCCATTTATGTTACCAGGCT
>JAGYOV010000081.1 GCA_018399375.1 Dehalococcoidia bacterium | reverse complement strand
AAGCTTATGGGTAGGGGGCTGTCTGTAGGTGCGGATATGGGGGGTACTACCTTTGATATCAGCATCATCGATGGAGGGGCTCCCAGGAGCACTACCTGGGGTGGAGTAACTGAATATCCCATCAAGCTTCCCATGGTCGATATGAAAACTATAGGTGCTGGTGGAGGCAGTATTGCCTGGATAGATGAAATGGGGGCGCTCAATGTAGGGCCTCAGAGCGCTGGTTCGCAGCCAGGACCGTCCTGTTACGGAACCGGTGGCAAGTTGCCCACTATTACTGATGCTAATCTGGTTCTGCACCGCCTGGATCCAAAATATTTCCTGGGTGGCAGGCAGCAAATATATCCGGAAAAGGCTTACCAGGCTATCAAGGAACATGTGGCAGATAGGATGGGGATGTCAGTAGAAGAAGCCGCTCTGGGAATAGTTAGAATTGCCAACGCCAATATGGCGAAGGGTATCAGCGGGAGTTCGGTGGAACGCGGGTTAGACCTGCGAGACTTTATGATGATATCTTTTGGAGGAGCTTGTTCCCTGCATGCTGTGCAGATAGCCCAGGAATTGCATATCCCCGAGGTGGTAGCGCCCCCTATGTCCGGGCTCTACTCTGCGGTGGGGTTGGTTGTGGCTGACATACAGCATGATTATGTTCGGACGATGAAAGCGCGCACGGACGAGATCACTGGTGCGGAGATTCATGCTATTTTCCGGGAACTGGAGGAGAAGGGCATTCAGCAGTTAAAAGAGGAGAAGGTGAAGGGAAAAGACATGGCGCTGAAGTGGTCAGCCGATATGCGCTATGAAGGCCAATCCTGGGAGATAAACGTTTCCATTGAACGCACTGATACCGTCGGTTCGCAGGAAATAGCCGCGATAGAATCTATCTTTCATGAAGAGCATCATAAGGCGTATTCCTATTCTAATCCAGGAGATCCCATAGAGTTCGTGAACTTTCGTGTTCGGGCTAAAGGCAAAGCCACCGAGGCAACTCTGCCGAGCTATCCAGAAAATCCTACACTCCCAGCAGAAGCGTTGAAGGATCGCAGGGTTGTTTGGTTTTATGAGGGGGCAATTGAAATCCCTGTTTATGAGCGGGACCTTTTTGGAGTAGGGTCTTCAGTGGAAGGGCCCTGTATTATAGAGGAAAGAGTTTCCACAACTCTTGTGCCTGCAGGATGTACATGTCGTATTGATGCATTCAAGAATCTGGTGATCTCCACTGGAGAAAGCAAAGAATAGAATCGTAAAAAGAGATATGCATAGAAATGGAGGATGATAATGAGTAAATATAAAGCAGATCCAGTTACCATGCAGGTTATTCGCTATGCGCTTGAGGCGGTGGCTGATGATATGGGCTATGCACTTCAGCGCATGGGGAGGAGTACTATCGTCAAAGAAATCATGGATTTTAACTGTGCTGTACTTGGACGCGAAGGCGATATTCTGGCACAGGCGCATCTATGTCCCTTGATGATGTTTAGCTTGCCTCGCACTTGCTATAACATATTGCAGCATTATCCTGCGGATTCCTGGCAGGAAGGTGATGTGGTGATGACCAACGATCCCTATTTGGGAGGGCAGCATCTGCTTGATGTGCAGTTTTTCTCACCTATAATACACAACGGCAAGCACGTTGGGTTTGTAGCGGATATTTGCCATCAGCTGGATATGGGGGGAGCGGTACCTGGAGGTGTGGCTGGAGGACTCACCGAGATATATCAGGAAGGCCTGCGCATTCCCTTCGTTAAGATTTGCAAAGGAGGAAAAGAAGACGAAGAACTTTTCTCTTTTATCGGCAATAATATTCGTATTCCAGATAAGACCCTTTCTGACTTCAGGGCTCAAATAGCTACCACTACAGTGGGCGTGAACAGAGTGAAAGAGGTCATAGATAAGTACGGGCTGGAAGTCTTTCAGGAATGTAATCAAATGCTAATAGACTTCAGCGAGAAGCGCATTCGTCGCTTCATTAGCGATCTTCCCGATGGTGACTACTCTGGAGAGGACTGGCTGGACGATGATGGGTGCAGCGATGACCCCGTCAGACTTCAGGTTAACGTACATATTCAGGGGGATGCCATGAAGGTTGATTTTAAAGGTACCTCCGGTCAAACTAAAGGTAATATCAATTGCCCCTGGTCATGCAGCGAAGGAGCTGTGTTCTATACTACGGTGGGTTTAATAGATCCCTATATGCCCATAAATGCGGGTTGTTTCCGTCCCATTGAGGTAACTCGAGATGAGGGTCTCCTTACCTGTCCTCTCCCACCGAGGGGAGTTACTGCTCGTAGCCAGACTATGACCAAGATCACGGAGTCTATGCTGAGAGCTATGGCGCCGATTCTGCCCAACAAAGTGGTTTCGGGAAGTCATGGGCAGGCTACTACTTGTAGTTTCGCGGGAATTAATCCTGAGAATAACAGGCCTTTTGGTTACATAGAAATTCAGGGTGGTGGTTGTGGTGCCAGGCCGGATAAGGATGGTGCTGATGGTCAGGATTTGCACTTGGGGCGATTTATGAATACTCCGGTCGAGGCAGCAGAGATGGAATATCCAGTTACTATCGAACGATATGAATTCATTCCTGATTCAGCTGGAGCAGGGAGATGGCGTGGTGGGCTCAGCTTGCGCAGGGATATTCGCTTCCATACAGATGTTACCTTTGCCCGATATTCCGATAGGCGCAAATTCGCTCCTCAGGGCATTTTCGGCGGCAAAGAAGGCATCAAGGGCGATATGGTGCTTAATCCGGGAACTGACAGAGAAGAACACCCCAAGTCCAAGGGAGTGAGCGATATAAAGGCAGGTGATCTTCTCAGTATTCGTCTTCCAGGCAGTGGTGGCTATGGTTTACCCTGGAAGAGGGAAACCGAGAGGGTGCGCTGGGATGTGCTTAATGGCAAAATCAGCCTTGAATCGGCCCGGGATAATTATCTTGTAGTTCTTAATTCGGATATGACCGTTAACGATCAGGAGACGCAAGCACTGCGGGATCAAGCGTCGGCAGCTTAGAATGAACTCTGTACACATGGATAGATAAGATGTTATGATCCCACGGAATGCCATAAAAGGAGAAAGCGATACCATGAGCGATGAAATTGAGGTAAAGAGGTGTCTTTGTTTTGCCTGTTCCGGCATGGCAGGCGTTGAAGCTACGGTCAAAGATGGTAAGGTGGTGAAACTTAGTGGTGAGCCGGATCACTTTATGAACAAAGGATGGCTTTGTGATAGATCCCGCGCATTTATGGAACATCTTTATCACCCTGACCGCTTGAATTATCCCTTGAAAAGGGCCGGGCGCAGAGGAGAAAACAAATGGGAAAGGATTTCATGGGATCAGGCTCTAGATGAAATAGCCGAGAAGCTGAAAGAGATAAAGGCAAATTATGGAGCTGAGGCCCTCGCCAGTGTTTGTGGCACCGGCAGGGGCCACCAGCAAATGATGAAAGAAAGGTTCATGAACCTTTTTGGCAGTCCCAACAGCGCTAACGCAGGGCAGTGGTGCGCCATTTACAACTACATGATCGAGGCAGCGATTTATGGTGGGGCTACAAGAGGGAAAGCAGGGCTTGGTGTCGGCAAGTGCCTCGTGTTGTGGGGAAAGGAGCCAGCAGAGTCTCAGGCGTGTACTTTCCGCAATCTGATAGAGCTGAAACGTGCCGGTACCAAATTTATTGTAATTGACCCGAAGTTTTCGTTGAGTGCGGATAAACTCGCCGATATGTGGCTACAAATTAGACCCGGTACCGATGCCGCACTGGCTTTGGGCTGGCTAAATGTCATCATAGAAGAGGAGCTTTATGACAAGGAATTTGTTGATAAATGGTGCTATGGCTTTGACAAACTGAGAGAAAGAGTGAAGGAGTATCCTCCCAAGAAAGTGGCTGAGATAACCTGGATCCCCGAAGAGCAGGTGGTGGAATCCGCGCGTTTATACGCTACAAACAAACCCGCATCCATTCAATGGGGAGTGAAGGGAGGGGATATGGAGGGAGTAAATGCTTCCTCCATGATGCATGCCAAGTGCATCCTGCGCACAATTACTGGAAATCTTGACATTCCTGGAGGTGACATAATCCTGGGACCATGCGAGAAATGCAACTACGGCCCCATATTTGAGTATCTGGATATGATTCCTCCAGAACAGAGAGCCAAGCAAATTGGCGCTGATAAGTACCGTGCGTGGACCTGGCCGGGATATGAGATTATCTATGAGGCGGGTAAGCGCTACTGGTATGGAAAGGGTTGTTTTGCCGGCTATGCTCCCGCCTGTGACTTTCCCGATCTGTGGCGAGCCATAATTACGGAGAAACCATACCCCGTGAAGGCTCTGATATGTGGAGGTCATAATCCTCTTCTCGCCAATGCCAATACGAATCTCGTTTACCAGGCACTAAAGAGTCCCAACCTCGATCTGTTTGTAGTTCTGGAGCAGTGGATGACTCCCAGTGCTATGCTGGCTGATTATGTCTTTCCTGTTGCCAACTGGTTGGAAAAACCCGTTGTAAGCATGCATACCAGCCAGGGCATGGGTAATTACGTTTCTATTGGTGAAAAGGTTGTAGACCCTCTGTATGAGAGGAAGCCCGATCATTATTTTTATCGGGGACTTGGCTTGAGACTTGGCCAGGAGAAATACTGGCGCGATACGCTTGAAGATGAATTTACTTGGCTGCTCGATCCTCTACTGGATGAACTGGGATATGACTCTGCCATGG
>JAGYOV010000080.1 GCA_018399375.1 Dehalococcoidia bacterium | reverse complement strand
ACCGCTTGTTCCACCCTTATATCAGAGAACCTCTCTTCCCTGGGAGTATCCATCCATATTCTGCCCGCTCCTCCACCACAGCATATAGCATCATCGTGGTTCTGTGGAAACTCCATCAACTCCACGCCGGGGATGCTTTCCAATATTTTCCTCGGCTCATCATATACATCGTTATGCCTCCCCAGATAACAGGGATCGGAATAAATAACTTTTTTGTTTATCTCCCCGGTAAGCTTCAGCCTGCCAGTTTCTATCAGTGAGGCCAGATATTGCGTTACATGCAGCACCTCAAACTTACTGCCGAGTTCAGGATATTCGTTCTTAAAAGTATGGAAGCAGTGAGGCGAAGAAACAACGATGGTCTTGACACCCCGCTCTTCGAAAGCGGCGATATTGTGTGCCGCCAGACTCTGAAAGACATCCTCAAAACCTGCCTTGCGAATCGCTTCACCACAGCACCTTTCCTGATTTCCTATGATGCCAAAGTCTATCCCCACTTTGTTCATGATGTTAGCTACGGTGCGGGCAACAACTTTTACATCGGGGTCGTAGGCGGGAACACAACCGGGAAAATAAAGAACTTCCATGCCAGAAGCGAAGTCCTTGACATCCAACCCGCTGGCCCACTCATCCCGCTTGTCCTCTGGTTCACCATAGGGATTACCCACTCCA
Source organism: Dehalococcoidia bacterium (assembly GCA_018399375.1). GTDB lineage: Bacteria > Chloroflexota > Dehalococcoidia > GIF9 > AB-539-J10 > M55B177. The sequence goes on along the minus strand of JAGYOV010000080.1, from coordinate 4,201 downwards.
CCGATGTTCTTGGCTGTAATCCGAAGAGAATCAGGCACGGGAGCAATTCCCAGACCAGCCACCGTACGGCGCAGAGCCCTCATGATATCAATTATCTCCACACCGCGAGGACAGCGCTGCACGCAGGCATTGCAGGAAGCACAAAGCCAGACATCCTCGCTATCGAAGCTTATTAGCCCTAGCTGGGCTTCATGTATCAGGCGGCGGGGGCTAAAATCCCTCACCAGGTTCCAGGGACAAACACCAGTGCAGGTACCACATTGGTAACACGATTTAAATGCCTCACCGCCAACCTCAAGCAGTATATCGCGTGCCTCCAAGTACGGATTCAGCGTTTTCATCGCCATTTTCGCTTTCCTTCAAGTTATAGCAGGAAACCAAACTTCACCTGCCACAACAATTTCTCAGCTCTCCACTCACTTAACCACTACAACTCTTCACATCCTACCTACCTAACAGCTACATCCTAAATCAAACTCACGAAAGCGCATTATACCAAGACACGTTCCCTTTTTGCAACGATTGTTGCCTGGTAATAGATTTGCTCGTATGATATCGTGTAGACTAGATGGTAGCGATGGCGAGAAATTCTCTTAACATACTCTTCGTTACAGCCGAAGCCAGTCCACTGGTAAAAGCTGGCGGCCTGGGGGACGTTGCCGGCTCCCTGCCACTAGCTTTGAGACAGAGAGGCCACGACGTTCGAATTGCCATACCACGCTACGGCAGTATCAACTTGGATGGACATAAATGCCGTCGCAGCAGCGAATTCGTCATACCCTTTCTTAATAATCAAGAAAGCATTATCGTCAACGAAGTATTCCTGCAGAACGATACGCCTGTATATCTCGTAGAGAATAAAAGGTACTTCGATAGACAAGCAATCTATGGAGAAGCGGATGACCTCGAGCGTTTTTTGCTCTTCTCCCGGTCAGCAATGGAGATCCCCAAGCAATTAAACTGGCGGCCAGATATTCTGCATAGCCACGACTGGCACACAGGGATAATACCTGCTCTTCTCACAGTCGATTACAGAAATGACGCCTTCTACTCTTCATGCGCATCAGTGTATACAATTCATAACATGGGTTACCAAGGCTGGTTCGATGACTCCTTTGCTAATCGGGCTGGACTGTACAACTACATGCCACCGCCAGAAGACTCTCTCCGTAGCAAGAGCTATAGCATGGTCGCCCTTGGTATATACAACAGCGATATTATATCTACAGTTAGCCAGACCTATGCCGCAGAGATTCTAACGTCAGAGTATGGATTCGGGCAGGAAACATTGTTGCAGAGACGGCAGAATAGCCTTCGAGGAATTCTCAACGGCATCGATTACAACCAGTTCAACCCGGCAACTGACAGCGCGATAGCGGCAAACTACGATATCGGAAACATGGATAAACGGATTGCCAACAAGCTTGCGTTGCAGAATAAAGCGCGGTTGCCGGTCGATGCGGGAATTCCACTGTTGGGTTTAGCAGCACGCCTGGTAGACCAAAAAGGAATCGATATACTGGTGCCCGCACTCGACTCTTTATTTGCCGAGACAAACGTACAATTCGTGCTCCAGGGTACAGGTGACCCCAAATACGAGGACGTCCTGAAGATGTTGGCAAACAAATATCCCGACAAAGCTCGCATGTTCTTCATTCTGGACTTTTCTCTGGCACGGCTTATATTTGCTGGATGTGATATATATCTGACGCCATCTCGTTTCGAGCCATGCGGCTTGGCGCACCTTATCGCCATGCGTTATGGTGCTGTTCCCGTAGTAAGGCTCACGGGTGGCCTGGCGGAAACAGTAATGGATTGCCCTCCTGACATATTAAGCGGACTTGGCTTTGTCTTCAAAGATTACAATGCTGATGCGCTGCTGGGAGCACTAAGACGAGCACTGAGGGCCTGGCAACAGAAAGACAGGTGGCAACAACTAATGCAGCGGGTTGTAAAGGCTGATTTCTCCTGGGAACCTTCTCTAACTCAGTATGAATCTCTTTACGAGATGGCAACGCGAAAGCTGGAATATTGATTGCCACAATAGCCGTGAGCGCAATTATCCCGATTTTGAACTTCACAAACAAATTCCATTCACGTTGAACATAAAAAGCTGGGGTCCTGTTATGCGCAACGGTATTTACCAAAGAAGATAAAACTAATAGAATATATTCAATGCAACAAAAAATAGAACAACGCGAGAGAATATATATCAATAGTGGAAAAGGCCAGGAGCGAACTCGAATAGTAATTGAGGGAGTGAAACCTGAGCTTGATGGTGGTCGCTTCTCCATTAAACGTATTATCGGTGACAGGATAGTTGTAGAAGCCGATATTTTTGCCGATGGTCACGATATTCTCTCTGCTGCCCTGTTATACCGCAAGGAAAGCGATACCGAGTGGATTGAGGACCCTATGGAGCTTCTGTCAAATGACCGTTGGCGTGCTTCTTTTGTAGTTCCCAGACCGGGACGTTATTTATATACGATCGAAGCCTGGCCTAACCGCTTCAAAACCTGGCAGCAAGATATAGTTAGAAAGATTGAAGCAAAACAGGACATTTCCGTTGATCTTCTAATAGGAGCTCAACTGATCGATGAAGCCAGCCATCGCGCTTCAAAAAGTGACGCGAGCGACATGCAGAAATGGGCAGAGACACTGCGTTCAAGTCAGATGTCACCATCAACCAAAAATAAACTGGCAATGGCCAGCAAATTGGCGAAAGTTGTGAATAATTACCAGAACAGAGCTTTTGCCGTTACTTATTCCAAAGAGCTGGCAGTGGAAGTAGACCGAGAAAAGGCTCGTTTTAGCAGCTGGTACGAGATGTTCCCTCGCTCATGCACATCCAGACCCGATCTGCACGGCACCTTCAAGGACTGCGAAAAACGCCTTCCATATATCTCGGAAATGGGCTTCGATGTACTATATTTTCCTCCAATTCACCCCATCGGCCATACAAATCGGAAAGGCAAGAACAACACTACTACAGCCAGGCCATCCGATCCTGGGACCCCATGGGCCATAGGATCAGAGGAAGGAGGGCATAAATCAATCCACCCTCAACTCGGCACTTTAGAAGACTTCCACCATCTCATAGGCAGAGCCCAGGAATTCGGCATTGAGATAGCACTCGATCTGGCTTTTCAGTGTTCACCCGATCATCCATACGTCAGAGAACATCCAGAATGGTTCCGGTGGCGCCCTGACGGCACGGTGCAATATGCCGAAAATCCACCGAAGAAGTATCAGGATATCTACCCTCTGGAGTTCGAGACCGATAACTGGAAAGAACTCTGGGAAGAGTTGAAAAGCATCGTTCTTTTCTGGATAGCGCAGGGAGTCCGCATCTTCCGAGTAGACAATCCACACACCAAGCCATTCGCTTTTTGGGAATGGTTGATTGTCGAGGTAAAAAAAGACTACCCTGAGGTCATCTTCTTGTCTGAGGCATTCACACGGCCCAAAATCATGTATCATCTAGCCAAGCGGGGATTCACCCAGTCCTATACCTATTTCACCTGGCGCAATGTCAAATGGGAACTCATCCAATACTTCACTGAGCTAACCCAGTCCGAGGTAAGGGAGTTTTTCCATCCCAACCTGTGGCCAAACACGCCTGACATCCTGAGTGACTATCTCAGAGATGGCGGGCGTCCAGCATTCATGACGCGACTGGTACTGGCAGCAACTCTTGGAGCTAATTATGGAATTTATGGCCCTCTATTTGAGCTATGCGAAAACCGTAGAAAGGACAGGGAAAGCGAAGAATACCTAGAGTCAGAAAAATATGAGCTGAAGCAATGGGATATCGAGAGCCACGGCAGCCTGAAAAATTTCATCGCCCGGATCAACAGCATCCGTAGCAATAATCCGGCCCTTCAGAGCAATCTAAACCTACATTTCCATGCAGTAGATAATGAACAACTTATTTGCTATAGCAAGCGCACAGAAGATCTCTCCAATGTAATGCTGGTTATAGTAAATCTGGACTACAATTACAAGCAATCAGGCTGGACTAACCTCTCAACAGAAGAGCTTGGAATTGACAGCAACAAAATATACTCCGTTCACGATCTTATCGACGGCTCCACCTACAGCTGGCAGGGAGCGAACAATTATATAGAGCTTGACCCGCATAAAATACCGGCCCACATTTTCAGAGTACAGAGACCATCTCCCGGGTTTAGCTAACGACTAC
>JAGYOV010000008.1 GCA_018399375.1 Dehalococcoidia bacterium | reverse complement strand
ATACGCTTGTTCTCCAGGAAAAGCAGATTAAGCCCAAGTACTTTCCACAGGAAACCTTAATGCGCATTCCTTACTACGGCCGGGGTTGTGCTGCTGGCATGCCCTTTGGCTACCTCAGAATTGCTCCCAATGGGGAAGTTAATCCCTGTATGCTCTTGCAGATCGATCTGGGAAATATCCGTGAAAGGAGCCTACAGGAAATATGGCAAGAATCACCCATATTGCAGCAACTCCGCTCGCGAGAGCTGGGAGGAGCGTGTTCGCAGTGCAACTTCAAGAATATATGTACCGGTTGTCGTGGCCGCGCCTATGCAGAAACTGGCGATATGATGGCGGCTGACCCTGGATGCTGGCTTGCGCCTGCGCCAACAGCAAGCCAGTCCCATCTCCACCAGAAACCGCTTGCCTCATCAAGATGATATCAATTACGCTGCGTTCAAGGTCTGAAGGGACATAGCTCGCTACAGCCCTCCAGAGATGGAGGACCACGGTATAATGGAGAGGAGCGATATGCCCAGCAGTAATAAAATTGTTCCTATTGCTACGTATATTCCAAGTGTGATGAGAGACGTTCTCTCCCATAATCCCCACGCCAGTTTCCAGGTTGGTCTGACCTCGTTGTTCATTTGGTGCCTCCTTCAAGTTTACTTTGGGCTATAGAACAAAATATACGCGTGAAAACGCATTGTCAATGGGTTTTTCAGTGGGAAGTTGAGGAAAAGTGGGCTTATGTTTTTCCTGGTTACGCTACTAAGCTACTCGTTATTTGTTGTCTTGGTTCTTCTTTCGGTAGATGCTTTACCATGTAAGCACCGTCCAGCTCATAACCGAAGGCACGGTAGTAGCTTCGCACGCCTACGCCACTGAGGATGCATATTTTCTCGCTATGATACTCTTTTGTGGCGATTCTCTCTGCTTCGACCAGAAGACTTTCTCCCAGCCCATGATGCTGGGCACTTTGCGCATCTTGTTTGCCAAGGGGAACTTCTGAGCCGAAAACGTGCAGTTCCCTGATGAAAGCCAGGTTGGTCGAAGTTACTCTTAGTCTCAACAAACCGAATAGCGTCTCGTTCTGGTCTTCATAGGAAAGAAAAATTTCTTTCCCCCCATAAGTTTCATAGTCCAGCCGGGTTAGATAAGGCTGGCTTATTGCCCATCCATCTCTTAGCCTGTGTCCATATTCCCGGCAGCGGATGCAATTGCAATGCACTCCCTGTTCATCCATGAGCTTCTTTATCGTTCCTCTGAGCGCCAGGTCTTTGCATCCGGCTATGATAAATTGGACCGGTATATCTCGCATCAACCTTGGGATCCTGACGTACTTGGGAACCAGTTTTTTTATCTCTATGAGCAGGGCAATCATCTCTTCGTCATTGTATGGTTTATATTTTCCATCTTTGTACCAATTTTCCAGCTCGCTGTTTTTTACTACCAGCGTTGGATATAGCTTGAGGCCATCAGGGCGGAAGTACTCATTGCTAAATAGCTCGCGCGACATTTCCAGGTCGTGCTCGGGAGTAGAGCCCGGCAATCCAGGCATCCAGTGGTAGTATACTTTAAGGCCATGGTCTCTTAATAACCTGGTGGCACTGATTATTTCTGCCACTCCGTGTCCCCTCCTGGTTATTCGGTGTATCTCGTTGTCCAGGGTCTGCGCGCCGATTTCCACTCTGGTAGTGCCGAAATCTATCATGCGTTCTATCTCTTCCTGGCCGCAGAAATCTGGTCTGGTTTCGATGCATAGCCCAACGCAACGATGTCGAGAGTCTTCGTTCAGCTTCTTGGCTTCTTCCAGGTTTTTTGAGACAATGCCGTTGAGGGCATCGTAGCAATCCTTGATAAACTGGTGCTGGTATTCTCGGGGATAAGCCAGGAAGGTGCCCCCCATAATTATCAGTTCTATCTTATCCAGAGCGTGCCCCATTTCAGCAAGAGTATGGAGCCTTAATTTTACCTGTTGATCAGGTTCAAAGTTGCATCTTCTGGCGCGCAGGACTGCAGGAGATTCCACGGTATAACTCTTGGGGGCGTCTGGTGAAGAGGGACAATAGACGCATCTTCCGGGACAGGCAAAAGGTTTGGCCATAACTGCCACTGGCGTTACTCCTGAGATCGTCCGGGAGATCTTCTTCAACCGGCGGCTTTCCTGTTCCTGTAGTTGCTGCATGCTTCGCTCTCTTGTCGCTGATTGCATTACTTTGCTACAGTGTAGCAAGGTTTTTCTCATGACTACAAATGGTGAAGTATTCGATCAAATAGCCGAAAGCTGGTATCGAGTGAGACACTGGCCATTGCTCAGGGAAGAGATAGAAGAGATAACCCGAAAATGGCATGGAGGGAAACTGCTCAACGTTGGCTGTGCGCATGGGCCTGACTTTTTGCCCTTTGTTAAGGGGTTTGAACTCTGCGGAGTGGATATTTCTTATGGAATGCTGCAACAGGCTGTGAAATATTCGCATAAATTCCGCTTCGAGGTTCGGCTGGTCCAGGCTGATGCTGTCTCTCTACCCTTCCGCGATAGTAGCTTTGATTGGGCGATATCAGTAGCAGCCTATCACCACATCAGGGGGAATGAGGAGAGGGAAGAGGCATTTCGTGAGCTAAACCGGGTGTTGAAAAATGGAGGAGAAGCTTTCTTAACTGTGTGGAATTATGGACAAAGGAGATTCTGGCTAAAATCTAGAGACCAGGAAGTGCCATGGAACCTCCGTGGCAGGACGGTTTATCGATATTACCACCTTTTCTCCTATGGAGAACTGAAGAAGTTGCTTACCCTGGCGGGGTTTGAGATCCTCGCCATGTCTCCTGAAAGGTCACATCGTTTTCCTTTAAAAATCTTCTCGCGCAATATCTGTGCCCTGGTGAGAAAAGTGTAGTGGGAATGACGCGTTACTCTGTAACGTTGCGTCTTGATAGCAAAGCTACTGCTTGAGCAGCGATGCCTTCTTCTCTGCCGATGAATCCCAGACCGTTGGTACTGGTGGCCTTGATCGTTATGCGCGTCGAATCGATTTTCAGGGCCTGGCCAAGGCGCCTTCTCATTTCTGGAGTAAAGGGCGATAGATGGGGTCGCTGGGCTATGATGGTTATATCTATATTTACTATGGCGAAATTTCTCTCCTTGACCAGATTTCCCACTTCAGCCAGCAATGATATGCTGGAGATATCTTTATATTCTGGAGATCCCGGCGGGAAGAGTGTCCCGATGTCGCCAAGATCAGCGGCACCACAGAGGGCATCTATTGCAGCATGAATTGCCACATCAGCGTCGCTCCAGCCGAGAAGCCCCTGAGTAAAGGGAACGGTTACTCCTCCCAGGACCAATTTTCGCCCTGGGACCAGAGGATGGCTATCGTAACCGGTGCCAATTCTCATTCCATAATTCGGAAGGGGGCCTTTATTCTCATCGTTAGTGGGTTTCAATTATACCCTCGCTGCGATGACTTCAGCCAGTGCTAAATCTTGAGGAGTAGTTATCTTTATGTTGTTATGATCGCCCATATATAGTTTTACACTGTTTCCCAGAAGCTCTACTGCGGTGGCATCATCGGTAATCTCGGAACCGATCTTTTCATACGCGCGGATAATTATGTCCCCACGGAAAACCTGTGGAGTTTGTGCTGCCCATAATGTGTCGCGGAAAGGCGTTCCTTTAACCAGTTTCTTCTCATCGATGATCTTGATGGTGTCTGTTACGGGTATAGCGGCGATCGCGGCCCCTGTCTCGCGGGCTGCTTCCAGGCCGTCTTCAATTAATTTTGCGGTTAGAAATGGGCGGGCTCCATCGTGGATCAGTATCCAGTCGTATCCCTTTAGGTGGTATAGGCCCCGTATTACTGAGTCCTGTCGCCGCATTCCCCCCGGGCATAGAATTGCCTTGGACCATTTTCTTTCTTCCGTTAATCTCTGCCCCAGCGCCTTGTTTTTGTCGTTTACTACGATGATTATTTGTTCAATGAGCTGGCAATGTTGACACGTGTCGGTAGCCCAGGCCAGCAATGGCTTGCCGAGAATATTGAAGGAGATCTTGTCGATGCTACCGGTGCGCTGACTTTCTCCAGCGGCCAGTATGATGGCCCCTATTTTGGGCTTGCTTCCTCTGTCGGGTTGTGGCATTTCTACCTGTTCTTTCCGATGAGCCCCAGGTGCAGGGCCTGCTTTATATCGTTTGCTTGCATTAGATTGATATCGATGGAACTGAGGGAAGTGCTCACTTCGCTGTTAGCAGTTGAGGAGAGCTCAGGCAACAGGCACGACTCGAATCCTAACCTGGAGGCTTCGGAAAGTCGCCTCTCCATCTGGGGGACTATTCTAATTTCTCCGTCCAGCCCTACCTCTCCCAGGACAACCAGGCTGGAAACGGGCTGGCATTCCCTGAAGCTTGAGGCGATGGCAAGGGAGATTCCCAGGTCAACAGCGGGTTCGCTGATCTTCAGTCCGCCGGTGACGTTGACTATGATATCCTGATTAAACAGTTTCAGCCCGGCATGCTTGCTCAATACAGCAATTATTATTAATAGTCGGTTGAAATCTACGCCATTTGCGATGCGCTTCGGCGGGCTGAAATTATTCATGGTGGCCAGGGCCTGTATCTTCACCAGGAAAGGGCGGCTTCCTTCCAGAGTGGGTACTATTACAGAGCCCACGGTACCTTCTTTGTGTGAGGATAGGAAAAATTGCGAAGGATTGCTTACTTCTATGAAACCAGTGCTCCGCATTTCGAAAATGCCTATCTCGTTTGTGGAACCAAAGCGGTTCTTTACACTGCGCAGCAGCCTGTAGTTGCTGGATGAGAAATCGCCTTCGAAATAAAGCACTGCATCTACTATGTGTTCCAGTGTGCCTGGTCCTGCAATAGCGCCCTCTTTGGTTACGTGCCCCGTGATCATAATGGGCACGGAGTTTTGCTTGGCCCAGTGCTCCAGTTTCAAGGTGCACTCCCTTACCTGGGAGATGCTTCCCGGTATTCCTCCTCCGTCTTCAATATACATGGTTTGAATGGAATCTACGACAACAAGTTTCGAGCTCAGGGTATCCAGATAATCCAGTATTGCCTGCAGGTTGGACTCGGATAGAAAATAAATACCTTCTCCTTTAATGTTGAGGCGCTCAGCCCTGAGTTTAACCTGGTTAACGGATTCTTCTCCGGAAATATAGGCGACTATATTTCCTCTCTCAGCTAATTTGGCTGAAGCTTGAAGTAGCAGGGTAGATTTCCCTATTCCTGGTTCTCCTCCGATGAGAACCAGGGCCCCTGGGACCAGACCTCCTCCAAGAACTCTGTCCAGCTCAACGAAATCGAGAGATGTACGCGAAAGGGAATTTTTTGCCACCATGGAGAGCTCCATGGGTTGATTTTCCGTTGTGCTTTTTTGCCCTGAAGGAGAAGAAGTGACGGTGGTCTCTACAAAACTGTTCCATGCGTGACAGTTAGGACAGCGCCCTAGCCATTTGGGGCTCTCCTTGCCGCACTCCTGACAGCGGAAAACAGTTTTCTTTCCAGACACTTGGTATGTTCACCACCCCACCAATCGTTGGTCTTGGTTATCTGCTGTGGCGCAATGATGTTACGAAGTTGCCTCTTTAACCAGAGGCCTAATTATTATTTTCTCCCCGTCATAATCGATCAGGACGGTATCTTTGGAGGAGAACTCGCCTCGTAGCAGAGCTTCAGATATCGGATCTTCAATCAGGTCTTGAATTGTGCGACGCAGGGGACGCGCTCCAAAGACGGGGTCATATCCCTTGCTGCCGACGTAATCTTTGGCTTCCAGTGTGATTTCTAGATTGATCTCTTTCTCCTTGAGGGAGCTTATTATCTGATTGAGCATCAAATCTACGATCTGGCGCATATGCTCTTTATCCAGAGTGTGGAAAACTATGCTGGCATCAACTCGGTTGAGGAATTCGGGTCGGAAGGTTTTCTTCAGCTCATCGAGTACTTTCTCTTTCATTTTGTCGTACTCGACCTGATCGCCTCCCGCAATTTCGTCTCGAGTCGGGAAACCCATGGTCATTCCCCGCTTGATTAGTTGTGCTCCAACATTGCTGGTCATTATTATGATGCTGTTACGAAAGTCGACATGTCGCCCTTTGGCATCGGTTAAATGACCATCGTCAAAGATCTGCAGCAGTATGTTGAATACATCGGGATGGGCTTTCTCTATTTCATCCAGGAGGATAGCACAGTAAGACTTCCGTCTAACGCTTTCAGTTAGCTGCCCCCCCTCGTCATATCCCACGTATCCAGGAGGTGCCCCCACGAGGCGCGCCACGGTATGGCGTTCCATGAACTCTGACATATCCAGCCTGATGAGAGCATCTTCGCTGCCAAACATGAACTCGGCCAGTGCCCGGGCCAGTTCGGTTTTTCCTACTCCCGTGGGGCCCAAGAATATGAAAACTCCGATGGGATGTCTGGGGTCTTTCAGCCCTGCTCGAGCTCTTCTTACTGCTTTGGAGATGGTTTTTACCGCTTCGTCCTGTCCGACAATCCGCTTGTGCAGGGATTCCTCCATTTGCAGTAGACGAGTAGTCTCATCGGTAGTTAGTCTGGCTACCGGTATACCGGTCCACATATTTAACACTTCGGCTATGTCTTCTGGAGTGACCGTTGGCCTGCCTGATTCCTGTTTCACTTGCCACTTCTGCTCCATTCTCTCGATTTTTTCCATTAGCTGTAGCTCTCGATTATGTAGTTCGGCAGCACATTCATACTGCTGAGTGGCAAGGGCTGCCTCCTTCTCTTTGCTCAAGCTCTCAAGGGCTCTTTTCGATTCGGTTAGCCCCATTGGTGGACTGCCTCGTATGATGCGTACCCGAGAACTAGCTTCATCTATGAGGTCAATTGCTTTGTCGGGCATAAAGCGGTCTGGGATATATCTCTCAGCCAGGGAAGTAGCCGTTTGCAGAGCTTCATCCGTTATATCTAGCCTGTGAAATTCTTCATATCTGTGCTTGATCCCATGTAGAATTTTCTGGGTTTCTTCCAGGGTGGGTTCGGCTACCAGAATTGGTTGAAACCGCCGCTCCAGGGCGGGATCTTTCTCGATGTATTTGCGGTAGTCGTCCAGCGTAGTGGCGCCGATGCATTGTATTTCGCCGCGCGCTAGAGCGGGCTTTAACATATTGGCAGCGTCAACTGCTCCCTCGGCAGCTCCCGCTCCTACGATAGTTTGCATCTCATCAATGAACAGGATGCAATTCCCTACTGCCTTGTCTTCTTCGAGAACCTTCTTTAATCGCTCTTCAAATTCACCGCGATATTTTGTTCCTGCTACTAGAGATCCTATATCCAGGGCAATTATCCTTTTCCCCTGGAGTACTTCGGGAACCTCTCCATTTGCGATGTGTTGGGCCAGTCCCTCTACTATGGCAGTTTTTCCTATACCTGGCTCACCTATGAGTGCAGGGTTATTTTTTGTTCGCCGGCTGAGTATCTGAATCATCCTCTCGATCTCTTTCTCTCTGCCGATGGTGGGGTCGAGTTTATCCGCTCTTGCTAAAGCAGTTAAATCTGTTCCGACCTGGTCCAGAATGGGTGTACGCGAAGAAGATTTCCCTGCTGGATGGGGGCGAGTGGCTTCCTGTTTGGAGATGCGGACTACCTCGTCTCGCATTCTCTCCAGGGTGATGCCAAAGCTCTCCAGGACATTGCATGCTACTCCCTGGCCTTCGCGTAGCAGGCCCAGCAGAAGATGTTCGCTACCAATGTAGCTGGAGTTTAGCCGTCGTGCTTCATCGACGGCGAGTTCTATAACTCTTTTTGCCCCTGGCGACAGATCTATATCACCGCTGATGTTGCGTTTTTCCCCCTTGCCGGCGACGAATTCTATAGCAGCCTGGATCTTGTTTGGAGGAATATCCATACTATTGAGAATCTTGGTTGCTATACCCGATTCCTCCGATACCAGGCCCAGCAATATATGCTCAGTGTTAATATAGGTGTGCCCTAAACGCTGAGCCTCTCCCTGGGCTCTCGTTAACACTCTACGGGCGCCTTCTGAAAATCTCTCAAATCCGGCAGCCATAATTACTTCTCTTTGATGCGCTCCATTGCTTATTTGTCATGTACCTTAGTATAAGATATGCTTTTTGCGGCGTCAACAATTTGCAGGGAATAGGCTAGTTTTCTACCATAGCTGGAACTGTCAGTTTAATTGTTGTTGCAAAAGGCATAGCCGTGCTGCCCGAATTGTATCCTCAGAGGAACTTAAGTATAATATCTCGTTATTAGGAATAAATCAGGATAATGCGAATCTGCAGTGGCGAAGTAAGAGGCGCTCAATTGAAGGCTCCTGGGAAGAGTTCTGTGAGGCCTGCAACGAGTATGGTGAAGCAGGCGATATTCTCCATCCTGAATAGCAACGATGCCAGATGGAGTCGTGTTCTAGATTTGTATGCTGGCAGTGGGGCTCTGGGAATTGAAGCCTTAAGTCGTGGAGCGAGTTGGGTTGATTTTGTAGAGCAAAATCGTAAATGCTGTGATACTATTAGAGACAACTTGCGGAGAACTGAAACTGCAGACAGGGCGCACGTTTATGGTAGTAGCGTGGAAAAGGCGATCGCCTTTCTTAGTGATAGCTATGATGTTATCTTCGCTGATCCTCCTTATTCGTATCCTTCGACGGAATTGCTGGACAGGTTGGCAGAGTCGGAGTTGCTTGAGGGAGGTTCTATGATTGTGCTTTGCCATGCTAACCGGTTTCCTCTAAAGGAAGGTTACGGAAGTTTGCATTTAATCAAGCAGCGTCGCTATGGTGATAGTTTTATTGCTATATATCTTATGGAGGAACAGGCATGTTGATTGGCGTTTATCCTGGCACCTTTGATCCCATTACCAAAGGTCACCTCGATATTATAGGTAGGGCTTCGGCTTTGTGCCAGAAGTTAATCATCGGCGTTTATGAAAATAGTGGCAAAAGGCCACTATTTTCCGTGGAGGATCGCGTAGAGTTAATAAGAGAAGCAATTGTTGATTTTCCTAATGTTCAGGTTAAATCCTTCCATGGCCTCGTTGTTAACTTTGTGCGTTCTGTAGGAGCAAGTGTTATGTTCCGAGGGTTGAGGGCGAGCTCGGATTTCGAACGTGAATTTGGTATGACGTTGCTGAATAAAAAACTTGCACCTGATGTCGAGCTGGTTTGTTTGATGGCAAGTTCTCAATATCAATTTCTCAGCTCTACCCTGATTAAAGAATTTGCGCTATTGGGGGGGAACCTTGAGGATTTGGTCCCTGCTCATGTCGCTGATGCCCTGCGAGGCAAAGTGTTAACTGATTTTATTAGAGATTAAGAGATATATACTATAGATGCTGGACTCTTAATTAAGAGGTAAATTTAAGGAGGTGCCAATATAATGGCGTACAAAATTACAGATGAGTGCATTGGATGTGGAGCTTGCGAGGCAGAATGCAAGAACAATGCTATAAGTGAAGGAGATACCATTTACGTCATTGATCCTAACAAGTGCACTGAGTGTGTGGGGTGGTTTGAATCACCGAAATGCGTTGAAGTTTGTCCGGTGGATTGTTGTGTTTTGGATCCTGATCACGCAGAGGGCAAAGAAGAGCTTCTGGAAAAGTGGCGCAAATTGAATCCGGGAGAGACTCCCCAGGCAGTCTGAACGCGTTCAGGAATTTGCATAACTATCTGAGCTAGCTGTATTTGCTGGTGTCATAGATAGTTATTTTGTGTATCGGCAGCCAGGGGAACTTCTTTTATAGGTGTGGGAGTCGTCTTGGCAGCGCTTCTTTCTCGAGAAGATGCTAGCGCCGCTCGAAGAGCATTTTCCCGTATTGGGGAATATCTCTTAGCTGTGTCCAGATAGATTGATCGCTGTAAGATCTTACGGCGACATAGCAGCCACCGCATTGGTTGTTGCGGGAAAACCCTGCGATCATATCTTTCTGGTTGGAGTATTTGATGCGGTGATGTGAACAGGGGATGAAACTTCCATCGGGCGTTATGACGAAAAACCTTATGCCTGCTTTACAGTTTGGTATATATCCCTGTTCAAAGAATCTCAGCGTCTGGCGGAGTTCGCGGGGAGAGCTGGTTATGCAGGAAGACCGTTTCTTCAAATCTATCAGGGCGTTGATACCATTGCTCAGTATTTCCAGGTCTTCTTTTCTGTTGATGCAATAGTTTTCATCTCCTGTGCGCAGCTTGCTATAGGCGCTGTATGATATAGATACGCCCCAATCCTGGGCCTTCTGTGCCATAGGCACGATGTCTTTCATGTTGTCCCTCGTTATGGCAGAATTCAGGATGATATCGTGATAGCCAAGCTGTGCTAGCTCGGGGACTGTTTCGTTCAGGTGTTTGAATAGACCATTGTGCCGCCGGAACTGATCGTGCCGTTCATCAGGGAAATCCAGCGAGATCGATAGCTGGTTCATTCCAGCTTCGTGTAAATCACAGTAAATTTTTTTGTTGAGAAGTACTCCGTTGGTTACGAGAATGATGTAGGGCAAGCCATCGGGTTGTTTCATGGCCTTAACTATATCTACTATGTCAGGGCGTAGCAATGGTTCGCCACCGGAAATCTGTGCTACGGGGAGATCTAGCGACTTAACCAGTTTTCTGTAGTCATCTGGCTGGAGCTGCTTTTCCCCTACTATCATGCCGCCAAGGTCGCAGTGGTAGCAATTGCAATTGCAGGAAAGAGTTACTTCGAAAGAGACGACCACGGGTTTTCCAGTTATGTAATTTTTGAAGCCCTTAGCAGCAACCTTTATGCCTTGCCATGGGGAAAAGTTACTCATTTCTTGATGCGATGTCCTCCTGACTCTGGCGTTTCTTCCTCGGGAGAGCGGGATAGAGATCTTGCTTTGTTGTAAGCGGCGGTAATGGCTTCAAGGATGATGGAGCGGAAATTTCCTTTCTCCATTTGAGAAAGTGCCTCTGCGGTTGTGCCGCCCGGCGATGTGACCATGTTCCGAAGTTCAGCGGGGTGTTTGCCCATCTCTGCTACAGTCTGAGCAGATCCCAGTACTGTTTGTAGTGCCAGCTTCTCTGCTATCTTGCGGGGCAGGCCGATGCGCACTCCAGCATCTATGAGCGATTCAATAAACAGGAAGACGTAAGCGGGGCCACTTCCACTAACTGCTGTCGCCATATCCAGATATTTCTCGTCTGTAACGTAAATTTCCTGCCCCAGAGAGCTCAGTATGGATTGGGCCATCTCTATCTGTTTTTTCTTCACCCGAGGTGTTGCTGTCCAGATAGTCATTCCCTTTCCAATCTGTGCTGGCATATTGGGCATAGCCCGAACTATAGCCGGATAATTTAACCCCTGGTGCAGTTGAGATAAGCTGATGCCAGCTATTATGGATAGCACCAGCTGCCCGGATGAAATCTCTATGCCTTCTATGGCCTTGGCCATGTCCTGAGGTTTTACCGCCAGGATGATAATATCAGCCCCGTGCGTTGCCCTCGAGGCGTCCGTTGAGGAGCTGATGCCATATTCTGAACATAACCATTTGCGGCGGGATGCACTGATATCGTGAACTGATATTTCCTGCGGGGAGGTAGTGCCAGTGACCAGCAGGCATTTGATAAGTGCCTCTCCCATGGTTCCCCCGCCAATGAAGGATATTTTCATTTTATAACAATGTTTACCACTCGTCCGGGAACATAGATGGTCTTTAAAATCTCTTTACCTTTGGTATAACTTTTAATCTTTGTCCGTTCCCAGACCAACTCTGTAGCCTCGGCCTCGCGAATGGAAGCGGGCACGAGGACTTTGTCTCTTAGTTTACCATTTATTTGTATTGCCAGTGTAATCTGTTCTTCTTCAGCTAATCTGGCATCAAATTTGGGCCATGGTTGATTGTGGATACTATATTTATAGTTCCTTCTGCTCCACAGTTCCTCCGTGATATGAGGAGCAGTTGGAGCCAGCAGAAGTAACAGGCACTTGATAGCTTCTTGCCAGAGATCGTCAGGAACGTTTCTATCTTCCTGAACTTTGGACAGGTGATTGGTGAATTCCATGAGGCAGGCCAGCATAGTATTGAAACGAAGGTTTTCCATGTCCTCTCCCGTTTTCTTGATTGTCTTGTGGATGATGTGAGTAAGCTCTTTTTTGGCTTTCTCGTCTACGACGTCGGGAGAATATCCATTTTCTACCAGATTCCATACCCTGTTTAGCCAGCGGCTTATGCCTCTTATGCCTCTGTCACTCCATCCGCCTCCAAGCTCCCATGGACCAATGAACATCAAATAGGCTCGAACGGTATCGGCTCCCATTGTGGAAACGTATTTATCCGGGGCGATCACGTTTCCTTTAGATTTGCTCATCTTTCCTCCGTGGTAAGCGATGATCCCCTGGTTGAAGAGGCGTTTAAATGGTTCATCAAAATTGATCAGGTTTCTATCTATATCTCGCATTGCTTTGATAAAAAAGCGAGAATAGAACAGGTGCATGACAGCGTGTTCGGCTCCGCCCGTATACAGGTCTACGGGCAACCAGTATTTCAGTTTTTGGATATCAAAGGGGCCTGCATCTGCTCTGGTACTGGAATAGCGCAGGTAATACCAGGAAGAACACATGAAAGTGTCCAGCGTATCTGTTTCTCTCTGCGCTGGTCCTGAGCATATGGGGCAGGTTGTGTTGACGAATTCGGGGCAGTATTTCAGAGGGGATTCTCCTGTTGGTCTGAATTCGGCATTGGGAGGAAGTAAAACGGGTAGGTCTTCTTCCGGCACGGGCACCGTTCCACATTTGGGGCAGTAGACTACTGGTATAGGAGCTCCCCAGTATCGTTGTCTGGATATGAGCCAATCGCGAAGGCGATAGGTAACAGTTCTTTTGCCGAAGCCCCTTTTCTCGATCAGATCGCAGACTGCTTCGTATCCCCTCTCGCTGGATAGGCCATTGAATTCTCCTGAATTTATCATTATCCCCTGCCCATCGTATGCTTGAAGAACTTCATTTCCAGCATGCTCCGGTAGAGCAATAACAGGACGAATGGGTAGATGGAACTTTCTGGCAAATTCAAAATCGCGTTCGTCATGAGCAGGCACTCCCATGACGGCGCCGGTGCCATAAGAGGGTAGTACATAGTCAGTGATCCATATGGGCACCTTCTCTCCATTTAGCTTGTTGATGGCGTAGCTTCCTAAGAAGGCTCCGGTTTTCTCTCGATCCATGGATGTTCTCATGTAATCGGCCTGTCGTCTACACCAGGAAATATATTCTGCTACTTCTTCTTGGTGATCTGGAGTAGTTAACTGGGGAACCAGGGAATTTTCCGGTGCCAGAAGGAAAAAAGTGACTCCAAAAATAGTATCGGGGCGAGTGGTAAATACCTTTATTTCTTTTTGTTCCAGGCCTTCGCACTCAAGGCCAAAGGAAATTTCAGCTCCTTCACTCTTACCAATCCAGTTTTTTTGCATGGTCTTTATCTTCTCAGGCCAAATCAGGTCGCTGAAGTCGAGCAGCTCTTCAGCATACTGAGTAATCTTGAGGAACCACTGCTCCAGGTCTTTTTTGTTTACCTCGGTGCCACAGCGTTCACAGAGATTTCCTCCTACAACCTGTTCATTAGCCAGCACAGTTTTACAGTTGGGGCACCAGTTGACAGGGGCCTTGGCTCTATAGGCTAAGCCCGCTTGATAAAACTTGAGAAAAAACCACTGAGTCCACTTGTAATATTCAGGATGACAGCTAATTACTTCGCGGTTCCAATCATAAATTGCTCCCATGCTCTTGAGTTGGCGGCGCATTTTTTCTATGTTGTTTATTGTCCACTCATATGGATGTATGCCGTGCTTGATAGCTGCATTTTCTGCGGGCAACCCGAAGGCATCAAAACCCATGGGGTGTAGAACGTTGAATCCCTGCATCCTCTTAAACCGGGCGTAGACGTCTGAAGGTGCCATAGCATACCAGTGCCCGATGTGGAGGTCTCCAGATGTATAAGGGAGCATGGTCAGGGCATAGAACTTCGGTAGGTTGCTGCTCTCACCTACTTCATAAAGATGGTCTGTGTCCCATCTCTCCTGCCACTTATTTTCTATTTCCCGCGGCTGATATCTATGCACCATAGCAGAGTGAAGTTTAGCTCAATTTGGAGCAAATTTAAAGGCTATCGGCAGAGATGAAGGTGGAGCAATGATGTAGAAGCAGTGTTTGGATTTGTAAAGAATGCCTCTCATAAAACGACGACCACGGCAACCCCCTGATTGATTTCCATAGGAAGGCTGCCGTGGAAGAGAAAATATTTGCTGCATTTTAGAAAGGATAGCCCGTTGTAATATTAGGCTTTTCCAATTCTAAATACCTTGGTGCCACAAACAGGGCAAACTCCTTGTATTGCTGGCCGACCGTTTTTTAGGGTAATCTGCTGAGGATTTTTAATTTCTCTCTTTTGCCTGCACTTCATGCAATAAGCTGTTGCCATCTTTCCCTCCTTACAGGTTATTTGCCTCATTGTGGCTATACGTATAGTGTTTGTCAATATCTTTTAGCTTAAATGTTGTGTTTTTGTGCCCTACCAATGGGTCTGGTATAATCTGGCCGTTGTTCATATAGAGATGTTGCGTGAAATTGCAAAAAGGTGAGAGCCTATTCCTCATTGTAAAGAGTTGAGCAGCCAGGGCTTTGCTTTACCTGAAAGAGAGTGTTGATATTCCCTCGCTTGAGTAATAAATCTGGAGGTAAGTAATGAAGTTCGTAAGACGATTTGAGGATGTGGGATTGGACGATGTATCTCT
>JAGYOV010000079.1 GCA_018399375.1 Dehalococcoidia bacterium | reverse complement strand
CTTGTCTTTCTCCAATCCTGTTATGGTTGGTCGTGCAGATTCGAGTTTAGTTAACCCCAGGCGAAAATCTTTGTTCCTATATTCATTTGATTCCTCCAGCCCTTGGTTATGGGTGTTGCAGGTTGTGTGGTGCCAGAGGATTTTGGGCTGAGGAATTTTTTGTTATATGGAAGGCTCTTTATTATGGTGATAATTTCTGGTTCAGTTGTTGCCATGCAAGAATATAGAAAGAGAGGTAAGGACTTTGAACGATAGCGGTGGCAATTATGGCCAAGGTCTCTTCCAGGGCGGTGAGATCTGTATTAGCGTTCATGGGCTGTGGAAGATCTTTGGGCCTGAACCGGAGAAGATCCTCAATATGGATATGAGCAATAGCACCAAGCAGGCTATTCTGGAAGAAACTGGTTGCGTGATGGCAATACGCGATGTTAGTTTTGAGGTAAATTCGGGGGAGCTCTTCGTTATTATGGGATTATCTGGTAGCGGGAAATCAACGCTGATCCGTTGTATTTTACGCCTTATCGAACCCACGGCGGGCAAGATTATCATCAATGGAGAAGACATATGCGCTTATGACAAAAGCCAACTGATGAACCTGCGGCGCAATACTACGGGCATGATTTTTCAATACTTTGGTTTATTTCCACACCATACTGTGCTTGATAATGTTGCTTATGGGTTAAAGGTCAAGGGCGTTGATAAAGAGGAGCGTTATGCCCGAGCGCGGGAAATCATTGCGAAAGTAGGATTAAGGGAGTGGGAGAGTTATTTTCCTTCAGCTTTGAGTGGTGGTATGCAACAGCGAGTAGGGATAGCTAGAGCTCTGGCCAACGATCCCGATGTGCTGCTTATGGATGAGCCTTTTAGTGGGCTGGATCCATTAATTAGAAGACAAATGCAGGATGAACTTATAGCTATCCAGTCTGAAGTTCAAAAGACGATACTTTTTGTGACGCATGATCTCGATGAGGCGTTGAAATTGGGGAGCCACATTGCGATTATGCGCGATGGAGAGATCATTCAGGTTGGTACTCCTGAAGAGGTAATAACTGCTCCCAGTGATGACTATGTGCGTTCGTTTGTTCAGGATGCTTCTCCTGCCAAGGTAGTAACAGCCAGGAGTATTATGGAGCAGCCCCGGGTGCTCCTCTATGAATGGCAGGGGCCCAAGACTGCCCTTGCATTGATGAAGAGCAATTCATCGGATGAGACCTTTGTAGTTACTAGAACAGGAAAGTTGCAAGGAATGGTGACCATTGAGAACTTGATAAAACTAATCAAGAACAAGAGTAATTTCTTGCATGAAGCTCTAGAGCCCGATTTGCCTGTCGCTACGGTTGATATGGTACTTGAGGACCTTTTCCCTCTAGCGATGGCTACTCGGTATCCTATAGCTGTTGTTGATGAAAAAGGTAAATTCATGGGGTATGTACATACAGGAGCCATTCTCGGTAGCATGATACAGGAGAAAGAAGAAGATGAGAGTCAGCGGGATGAGGAAACGTCGGGACAAAAGCGAGAGGAAGGGGAAATAGAAAATATAGAAGAGGAGAATAGTCTCGATGCTTGAATTTCCCGAGGTTATTAGCTTGCCCCTAGCTCACTGGGTTGATGTTATCATGTCATGGATTTTGGCCAACTGGGCGGCATTTTTTGATGCCATCGGTACTGGTATTCTCTTTGGATTGCTTCGCATTGAGCGTCTTCTCCTATGGTTGCCCTGGTTTGTGATTGTTTTGTTCGTAGGGATTGTTGCCTGGCGTGTCATGCGCAAGTGGTGGTTGGGGTTGCTTATGGCAGCGTTCTTGGTGTTGATTGGGGGCTTAGGTTATTGGGATCTGTCTATGATGACGCTGGCTATTATAATTGCAGCTGTAGTAATATCTCTGGTTATTGGTATACCCACTGGTATCCTTATGGCGCAAAGTAACAGAGCTGAATCTATTATCAAGCCTGTGCTTGATGCTATGCAGACTATGCCAAGTTTCGTCTATTTGATACCAGCTCTGATGTTGTTTGGTTTGGGGAAGGTGCCTGCAGTGTTCGCTACTATTATATATGCTGTACCACCTGTTATACGGTTGACTGATGTTGGCATAAGACATGTGTCCCCCAATGTAATTGAAGCAGCGAAAGCGTTTGGTTCCAGCGCTAAGCAGATACTGTTCGAGGTACAGCTGCCGTTGGCTATGCCGTCTATAATGGTAGGAATTAACCAGACGACGATGATGGCTCTGGCGATGGTAGTTATTGCATCGATGATCGGGGCAAGGGGATTGGGGATGGAAGTATTGTTGGCCATCAATCGCATTGAAGTGGGGCGTGGTTTTGCTGCAGGGCTTTGCATCGTGTTGTTGGCAATTGTAATAGACCGCATAACGCATGCACTGGCTGCCAAGCAGGAACAGCAAGGTACATTGTAAATGCACATTGTACTCCTTTAGCGCAAAGCGCCTGTCCATTTACTTTTTGGGATGAGATGCGATATGGATCTAGGAGTTCACAGGTTAACTGGAAACTCTCACTTTCCCGTCAACGCAAGCAGTGAGAGTATTTTGTGGGCAAGCCTCAACACATTTGAGGCATAGCGTACATTTGTTGTGGTTGAATACAGGAGTTAGTCTCTTTGTATTCCATGAGATAGCGCCATATTCGCATGCGCGCACGCATTTCTTACAGTGTATACAACCGACGTCGCATTTCTCTCTACCAGGGATATTTTTAATTGGCGTGTAGGTGCATAGCAACGCAATTTTGGTATTGGCGGGGACAAGCTGTATTAGCCTTTGAGGACATTCTGCCACACAAAGACCGCACCCGTTGCATTTATCCCAATCGACTACCGCTACTCTCCTCTCTTCATTCATGTAGATGGCGTTTTGTGGGCATATCCTGATGCAATCACCGAGCCCAAGACAGCCGAAGGGGCACCTTTTGTATCCCTTGTGGCGTTGTGCTACTCCTTTACAGGTGTTGCTTCCAGCCCACTGGCATATGTCTTCGGAATCACCTCCACAGTGTACAAAGGCCTTCCTTTCCATCATGGTGATATTTTCCGTTATTCCCAGGATTTTCTGTACCGACTTAAGTTTCTCAGCGTCCTGCATGAGAACCATACAGGGGTTGTTGGTAAGTGTCTTTGGATCTTTGACCAGTGCTTGAGCGTAGGCAAAACAACCAGGGTAGGAACAGGCACCGCAGTTCATGCCCGGGAGGATCTCCGCTATTCTCTGGACTCTCTTGAAGTCTCGAGATTCCTGGGGGAGTATTTTGCCTGCAAGAATTATCAGCGCGCCGAGAGCACACCCTATTCCTGTTAGTATCAAAATGGGTGTCAAGGCTAGACCATTCCTCCGAATCCAAAGAACGTAAGGCTGAGTAGCATCGCTGTTATAAGTGCTATCGGTAACCCTTTCATGGATTTGGGAATATCGCTTATCTCAAGGCGTTCGCGTATGCCTGACATGATGACGAGGACGAGGAGGAAGCCAATTCCGCCGCCTAGAGCACTAACCATGCTCTTGATGAGAGAAAAGTTCTCCTGGGTATTTATTAAGGTGATACCAAGAACAGCACAGTTGGTGGTAATGAGAGGGAGATATATTCCCAGTGAGTTATACAGTGTAGCGTTAGTTCTCTTGATTGTCATTTCAACTATCTGAACCAGAGAAGCTATTACTACTATGTAAATTATGATCTTCATGTATTCGATGTTAAATGGCGCCAGTATGTAGTGATAGATGAACCATGTCACGACCGAGGCCAGGAACATAACCAGCGTGACGGCAATTCCCATGCTAAGGGCATTGCCCAGCTTTTTGGATACGCCAAAGAAAGGGCAAAGCCCGAGAAACCTTGAGAGGATGAAGTTATTCACCAGGGCCATGCCAATGAATACGGAGAGTAGTTCATTCATTCTTCAGCACTCCCATTCTTCTAAATAGTGCTAATAGTAATGCTAAGACCAGAAAAGCTCCGGGAGGCAGGATAAACAATGTCATGGGGTGATCGGCTAAGCCGGGCAGGCTCAGCAACTCATTGCCGAATAACGTCAGCGTGCCCGTGCCCAGTATTTGCCGGAAGAGTGAGATGAGAAGCAGTGCCAGCATGAAACCGATAGCGATCCCCAGTGCATCTGCTATAGAGTGAAATGTGGAATTCTTGGAGGCAAAAGCCTCCGATCGCCCCAGAACTATACAATTCACTACGATTAGAGGGAGGAATATTCCCAGTGACTCGTGCAGTGGAGGGAAATATGCCTGGAATGACAGGTCTATTATGGTTACGAAAGATGCTATGATTATTATGAATACAGGTATCCTTACTGTGTTGGGAATGATCTTTCTTATGGCAGATACCATTACATTGGATCCCAGCAAGACGATGGCTACTCCCATGCTCATTCCCAATGCATTGTCGATAGAAATGCTGATGGCCAGCGCAGGGCATAGCCCCAGCGCGAGCACAAATACAGGATTGGAAATAATTATCCCTTTGAGGAATTCCTTGCGGAACCTGTTCATTTCTCGCCTCCTGCCCCCGGCTGTGTCCTCTGTGCTATTATCTCGATTTTCTCCCCGCAGGCTTTTCTAACTGCATTAACCACTGCCCGAGAACTTATCGTAGCTCCGGTTATGCCGTCTATTTCCCCGTCATCTTCCCTCAAGTAGATGTTGTCTAAACCTATTCCTGCGAAACTTTGGGTAAAATATCCTTCAGTTATTTTATCTCCCAAACCAGGCGTTTCCTTTTGAGATATGATTAATATCCCTTTCAACGTTGCCTCGCCTTCAAATCCCACCATTATATTGATGTCTCCTCCATAGCCATGGCCCGTTGTCTGGAAAGCATAGCCTATGATGTCGTTCTCAGAATATATGCTATACAGGTTATCCTCATATTCATAGGTGTCCAGCGAAGGAAATAATTCCTGTAATGTGCCCTTGATCCTGGCTTCTTCCTGCTCCTGGATTGTATCCTTTGTTGCCTGATAAGTTAGTGAAAGTACGCTTACAGCGATGAAAACCACCACGGTAAGAAAAAATATTGGGCGGGCATAGTTATACAAAAATAATTTCATT
>JAGYOV010000078.1 GCA_018399375.1 Dehalococcoidia bacterium | reverse complement strand
GAAGTTAGCGAAGCGCCTTGACAGATTGCCTCCATATCTCTTTGTTGGTATAAGCCAGAAGATTGCCGAGAAAAGATCTAGGGGAGAAGATGTTATCAGTTTTGGGATTGGTGATCCCGATTTACCGACGCCTTCACGCATTGTAGAAGGCCTTTGTCAGGCAGCGCGTGATCCTGCCAACCATCATTATCCAGAGAGTTCTGGATTGCCACAACTACGGCAGGCTATAGCTCGATGGTATGAAAAGCGTTTTGGGGTTATCCTGGATCCTGATAGAGAAGTATTGCCGCTCATTGGATCCAAGGAGGGCGTTGGGCATATGGCATTTTGCTTTATCGACCCCGGAGATATAGCCCTGGTACCTGATCCTGCATATCCGGTATATTCTATTAGTGTGATGTTGGCGGGAGGCGAGCCTTATTATATGCCCTTGAAATCTGTGAATGGATTTTTGCCTGATCTCGGTGCTATACCATCGGCCGTGGCTGATAGGGCGAGGTTAATGTGGCTTAACTATCCCAATAATCCAACCAGCGCTGTTGCTGATTCTACATTTTTCCAGGAAGCGGTTGATTTTGCCCTGCATCATGGTCTGGCAATTTGTCATGATGCTGCCTATACCGAAATATCCTTTGATGGCTATGATCCTCCAAGCTTCTTACAAGTGCCTGGTGCAAAAGAGGCCGGAGTAGAATTTCACTCCCTGTCGAAAACCTATCAGATGACGGGATGGCGAATTGGGATGGTAGTGGGTAATGCCACCATGATAGATGCACTGTTTAGAGTTAAGTCTAATTTGGATTCGGGCATACCCCAGGCGATTCAGTGCGCGGCTATTGATGCTCTGGATGGTGAACGAGGTGATATTGTCCGTTTCAATGCAACTCTACAGCGTCGACGCGATAAATTGATTGGAGCTCTTACTGCGATGGGATTGGAGGCAGAAGTCCCAAGGGCAACCTTTTACATTTGGGTTAGAGTTCCGCAGGGGTGGAGTTCGGTGGATTTCGCAGATATATTGCTGGATGAAGCCGACATAGTTGTTACGCCAGGTATTGGCTATGGACAAGAAGGCGATGGTTATGTTCGTTTCTCTTTAACTCTTCCCGATGAGCGTTTGGAGAAAGGAATAGGTCGCTTGCTCTCGTGGTGGAGAAACTTCAAAGGTAAGCCCATCTGAAAATTTGGCAGGGAGAGGATAAATAAAACAGAGGTTCTTCTATACGGAAAATGCGGTAGAGAAAGTGGTGCTGGTGGGCGTAGAATGCAAAATCGCTAGAAGTGCTTGGCCTGTCGAGGATTCTTTACAAGAGTTATCCCATCTAGCCCGGGCGGCGGGAGCCAGCGTGGTGGCTATTATATCCCAGAAGCTAGATTCGCCTTCATCCACATATTACGTAGGGAGGGGAAAATTGGCGGAGCTATCTGATCTTAAAAGGCGCATTGATTATGATACCGTCATTTTTGATGATGAGCTGTCTCCTCGCCAACAGAGAAACCTGGAAGAGGTATTGGCGGTCAAGGTTATTGATCGTACTGCCCTTATTCTGGATGTTTTCGCTCGTAAAGCTCGAACTAGAGAGGGCCAGCTTCAAGTTGAGCTGGCTCAGCATAGATATTTGTTGCCCAGGTTGGTGGGGCAGTGGAGTCACCTGGAAAAGCTTGGTGGTGGCATTGGCACCAGAGGGCCTGGAGAGTCCCAGCTGGAGACGGATCGACGCCTGATTCGGAAGCGCATTGTACACATAGAAAGGGAAATAGAGCATGTAAGGCAGCATCGTACTCTCTATAGGAAACGACGCCAGAAAGCAGGGCTATATGTCGTGTCACTGGTAGGGTATACTAATGCTGGTAAGAGCACTTTATTTAACTGCTTGAGTCACTCCGAAGTTGGCGTGGAGGATAAACTCTTTTCTACCCTTGATCCGGTAACTCGCTCTATGCTCTTGCCCGGTGGTCAGAAGGTTTTGTTTACCGATACAGTGGGATTCATTCATAAATTACCTCCATCAATTGTGGCAGCTTTCCGCGCTACGCTGGAAGAATTGGATGATGCTGATTTGCTCCTGCACGTAATTGATGTAATGCATAAGAATGCTGCTGCGCAGTGTCGCACGGTAGAAAAGCAGCTGGAAGAACTAGGCCTGCAAAACAAAGCCAGAATTACGGTGCTCAACAAACTGGACTTGGCACTGAGAAGCGAAGAGGACCTGCGAGGTTTGACAGATGCCTCTTGCCTTGACGAGAGATTTCTTAGTTATGGAGGAGATGTGGTCTTGGTCTCAGCTGCAAAGGGATGGGGGATTGGTAGCTTGCTGGATAAAATTGCGTATAATCTGCCTAAACCAAAGCAGAATTTGCCTGAGTACACTTGAAGAAGCTGGATGGTTTTGCCCCCTATGTATGAGTTGGGATTTACTCCTCTGGTGGGGGGGTATAACGTATCTCCCAAGTTGTGATCATTGTTGGTATGTCTCTGGAAGGATTACTTGTGTGCAGAAATAGCGGGGTGAGTAAAACGGAAGGGGTTCACGTTGCTTTGATATGTTAGATAGCATTCCCTCTGGCCAATAATTTGTAATAAGCTTGTGGCAACATCGTGATATTGACATAATGCCAATATGATAACTGAGAGTTATTTATGTCTCTGTGCTCTCAATACATCGTATTTGCCAGGAAAGTATAGGAGAGAGGATAGAGAGGCAATGAGGCAGGATTTGCTATCGTGCTGTTGAGTTCTTATCTATGAATGATTCAATGGTATCGAAGTATTCCTGCTGTCCATGTAGCATTAGATCGTTGTGGTCAGCTCCTGGGATGATGAGTATCTCCTTGCTTGAAGCACCAGAATTTTCATAGAGCTTCTTCCCCTCTTGCACAGGCAAGATCTGATCGCGTTCTCCATGGATTATGCATGTAGGAATGTAAATTTCTCTAATCTTTCCCTTGTTGAGACATTCCTCTCGCAAGATATATTCTCTCTCTATCGTATTCAGAAATCCCCATAGTCGGTGAAAGTTATTCGCTGAGCCACTCTCGATAATGAGTCCCTTGAGGGATTCTTGATAGTGAAGTGCGACCTCGATAGCAGAGATACTTCCTAGAGAGCGGCCCATGAGAAAAAGGTCTGGGAAATATCTATTTTCCTCGATGATTTTCTTGAAACCCTGGAAAATAGTTAGCGAATCGCAGATCATGCTGGATATGGTTGGCCTCCCATCGCTCAGGCCATATCCCCTGTAGTCTGCCACGAAGAAGTTAATTCCCCTTTTGTTGTAGAGAGAAGCAATCCAATCATAGTCGTCGGTTTCTTCTCCATTGCCATGGAAATAAAGTACGGAGGGGTATTGTCTACTTTGCGTCCAGAAAGCACAGCTTATTTTGATGCCCTTTTCCACTTCGATGGAATGCCTGCAGGCATTGTGTAAGGGTGCCGCTATTTTCGCGTAGGAAGAAAAGGCTGTATAAACAAGGGGGAAAATGGCTTCCAGTATCTCGGGCTTATCCCATAAGGAGAGAGTGTCCTCGCACTTCATATCTCATGCCTGGCTGTTATAGGAGGTGCCTCACCTCCTATTCCTCATCTTCTCCTGAATCTGCTCCTCCTATAGCTCGATGTAAAGGGGAAGCAGTAACTTACTTTCATGTTGTTACTGATGGCAGAACTTCCTGGAGGCTACTTCGGCAGCCTTTATGAAAGGATATGCCGTTGGTGGTGCGGTAAGCAATGGGTGAGTTCCTATCTGGCTAGTAAGGATGGAGCAAATGTTCATTTTATTCTGGATTGCCAGACCAATGAGATTGATTAATTCGCCCGTTCCTGGTCCGCCAGCAACCTCACCGCCGAGAATCAAGCCACACTCGCGGGCAGCGATTACTTTAACAAATTGTTTATTCGTGCCGGGTTGTGTGCCCGGGTGCCTATCGATGCCTTCGAAGGCCCCTGTAATTATATCAACCCCTTCCCGTAAAGCTTCCCTTTCAGTTATTCCAGCGGCTCCGAAGCCTCTATCTCCAAAAGCAGTGCTGAAGATAGCAATGGTGCCTAGAAAGGCTTTTACCGATGAAATGTGATAGAGGTTCATGCCCGCAGTTCTCGCTTCTGCACCTCCAGTAGATGCTAACATGACGTTATTTACTTTTCTGGTAATGAAGTGTCGTTTCTCGGCACAGTCTCCTACGGCAAAGATGTTGGGGTCATCGGGCGTTCGCATATATTCGTCCACCCTTATGGCACCCAGCCTGTTGACGCTGAGGCCTGCCCCTTGAGCTAGCTTGGTGTTGGGGGAATAGCCCATAGATAAAATTACTGCATCAGCTTCAACTTTCTCTCCATTGTTGAGCAGAACACCGCTTGCTTTACCATCTCCCATGATTTCTTTGACGCCAGCGCCGGTCTTGATTTTTACTCCTCTGGAGATAAGGAGTTCCTGCGCTTTAACAGCTATCTCTTCATCGAAGGCAAGACCCAATACATGAGGCAATATCTCGACAACAGTTACTTCTTTATCAAGTTTGTTTATTTCATCGGCTATCTCTACGCCGATGAAACCACCTCCAATAACTACTACTTTCTGGAAATTGGGGAGACAGCGCTGCAGGTTATCCAGATAATCTTTCTCCTTGGAGATGGTGAAGACGTTTTCTTGATTGGCTCCTTTGAGCCATTGAGGCGTGATAGGGTTGGATCCGGTTGCCAGCACTAGTTTTTCCCATTTGATCTCTAAACCTGCTGTTGTCTTGCAGATCTTGTTCTCTTTGTCCACAGATGCTACTTCACCGATTTGGAGTTTGATATCTGCATTGGTTAACATAGAATCGGGCATGATATTTTTGTCCATGCTCTTCAGCGAGCCAAAAATGTAAGGTATACCGCAGGGCACGAGCACCGGGCTCTGTTTGCGGATGACCATGAACTCTTTTTCGGGATAGTTAGTTTTCCCTGTAGTTGCAGCAACCACTCCGGCAGCACTGCCACCAATTACCAGTACATCAGTTTTCTCCATTGCTTCACTTCCTTATTATTACTTTTTAGTTCTAATCGGAGCAATTTTACTGAAGGAGGGAACAAAAATCAAATTCTTCCTTC
>JAGYOV010000077.1 GCA_018399375.1 Dehalococcoidia bacterium | reverse complement strand
GCGACATAGCGCGGTTTACCATGGAGAAGTATACTCCGGCTATAATTTCTTCTCTGGGAGTGGGGGGCATGCGGTGTATATGCGATACGATCTCGGACTCAGCAAATACAGCACAGGTGCCAGAGATGTCAGCCCTGCGTTTGGCTTGCAGGGAGAGGTCTGACATTTCTTTCAGGGATATTTGCATTATCTTGGATACCTGCTGCAGGAAAACGCCGGTGCCAGCAGCGCACTTGTCGTGGTTCGCCCAATCGCTGAGTCGTCCCTGTTTATGGATCTTGATAACTGTGCCGGTCTCTCCACCCATATCCATTGCCGTTCGTACGGAGGGGAAAAAGTAGTATATCCCTCGTGCCAGGCAAGTGGTGGTGGCTTTCTGGGCTTGACTTGCAGAAACAAATTTTCTTCCCGCACCGGTCGCTACGACATAGACGTCACTGGCGTCGATTTGGATATCTTTTAGGGCCCTGCCAATGGCCTCGTTAGCGCTTGAATCGCTATCATCAGCAGAGGTCTCTATACTGCGATAGATAATTTTTTCATCATCCAGGATGACTACTTTAGTGGTTAGATTGCCTATATCTATTCCCAGCGCTTTCATATAATAAATGGCTTAAATTTAAACTAACGGTCCTCCAGTAGTTCAAGGAATTGCTCTAGTTTTTCCCTCATATCTTCTTCAGATGTAACCGTCTGGTCAACGAGATCGCAATCCAGTATAAGCAGGGGTACGTCTATATCGTTTAGTACATCCTTGAAAAGCTTGATTAAAGCACACGTATGCTGACAGGCGACATCGGCGTAGGCAATGGCTCCATCGGCCTTGTACTCCTTGGCACAATCAACTATTTTCTTTAGCGTTCGCTCTCCTACGGGGCTATAGAGGCTTCTCTCTGGAAGCATGTATAATTTCTGAACGAGACTATCGAGTGGCCTGGTTGGATCAAGTTTGCCCTCTTCCCATTGCGTGAAAATGGGTTCAGCTACGCTGACCATGCCGTGTTCTTGTGAAAATTTCTCCAGGAAGGGAGCCCTGTAGATGGGCGACAGAAAGATGCTCATCACGCGAAAACGCTCAGGAGAAACTGCTCCTCTTCCCTCCGATACTGACAAAGATAGGTCTTCGTACAGCATTTCCAGGTATTCGGTTGCCTCGGGTTGTCCTTGAAAGAGGTAGGTGACGGTGAGCATCTCCATGAATTCCTGTGGATGGAAGGGAGATGGTACTGCCTTGCGCAGCTCGCAGATCTGGCGTGATATTTCTATCTGTTTCATCGTTCCAGCTACGCTATCCGATAAGTGGTCCCAGTCCATTTTCCGTCCTGTTTGCTCCTCCAGGAAATGTATCATGTCCTCTATTTCTCCCCGGAGGTAGTTTCGCTCGGCAGCGCTGTCTCCCAGAGGGTGGTCCAGGAAGAAGCCAGGGCAGCGATTAATTTCCATTATCAATTCACCGTTCTTGGCGATGTTGTTACAAATCAGGTTTGACCATATGACGGCATCGGGTCGAGGTAGGGTCCCAAGGGAAAAAGCTCCAGCTATTCCCCGCTGTGCTGAACACACTTCGTTGGTTAAACCTAACCTTCTCCCTTCAGAAATGAAGTCAGTGCCTCTCTTGGTGAAAAGGGCCAGAATCCAGCTGGTCCATTCAGTTTGCATCGGTACGATGTCCATGGCGTAAAGTATTTCACCGGGCATGAAGGTGGTATGTGTAGCTATAAAATTGCCCTCCTCTCTGGCATTCAAGATGCGGGTGAAATATTTCTCCAGCAACTGATAGAACAGTATCTCATGCTTTCTTACCTCGGGATGTTTACGACCTACCTTTTGTAATAGCCGGAAAGTTCTTAAAAGATGGTTAATGGTCTCACTAGTATTCTGGAGATTTATCATCTTCTCTTTCCTTCTAGCATTTCCAGGAAGGCTTGGACTCGTGTCTGAATTTGACCTGAACTGGCGGTACCATACTCTACGTCCAGAGATAATACGGGGATTCCCTGAGCCTCCAGCATTTTTGTCACGAAAGATAGCTCATGAGTGTAGGGTGTACAATTGTGCACGATCTGGCTTATGGCTCCATCTACCCTGAATCCCTGTGCAAGATCGCGTATTCGCTTCAGTCGCTCGTCGTGGGGAATCATGCGAGCGCATGGAAAATTGTTTAGATAGCGCCGGGAGATAGCTCTCAAAGGAGATTCATCCTGATTGACCTCTATCATGTCATACCAGTGTCTGGTACTGGTGCACAGGTCATCGGTTACTACCAATCCTCCTAATTGTTCTATGGACTCGACGAATTCATGGTTGCCCAGGATGCTGCCCGTAAGCATCAAGCGAGCCCTGCTATTGCTGTAAGCGTGCCTCGATGTATCTATATTGGTCAGCAAATTCTTGAGGTACTCGTTAAACGTTTCTTTCGGCATGCGGAAGCCCGCATTAGATATCTCGATGATCTCGGATCCGGTGATGGGGGGATTGTTGGCTTTGCGCAGGTCATATAGCTTTCTGAGAAGCTCTCTTGATTCATTGTATATCTGTATAGAGTGTGAGAGAGATGCATCCGTTATCTCTATGCCAGTAAACTCCGATAGGTGCTGCGTGAATTGTGTAATTTGCTCATAGTAAAGCTCGTGAGCTTTCGAGCTGTATTTTTGCGGTACTGTGATCATGTGATAGAAAGAGGTCGCAATGTAATGATGCCACAGGTCCATCAGGCGACGGGCACAGTCACAAGTAGATCCGCCTGCTATTCCGTCCAGGAAATCATATCCACCTCTGAGGCCAAGCTGCAGACAGCTTCGAGAGAAGGAACAGTTATTGACATAGAGATAGGCATTGCCTTCGTCGGGCTTGATCTCATGGGAATAGCCGGTGATTCTGATGGGAAGCACGCCAGCGGCATGCATGATTTCCTCGGGAACATAGGTGCAAAGCCATCCCAATACTTTTTTCCCCTGTCGCTTGTGTTCCAGGATGTGCGATGTTTCAGGGAAGAGTCCGTTAACTTCGCGAAACCGGTCAAGAGCTTGCGATGTGAGATCGGCCGTTGGCGCAGGTTTCATCGTTATAAATTCAGTATCCAACCTTTATGTTTCTCATAGATGTGCTTGATATCTAACATCGCGTATCTACTTGTGTTCAAGAATTGACATTATATATCAATGCTTGTTTTATCGACAATTTCGAGTCAGAAATTCATTTTGCGATATGCTGGCGTCCTGCCATTTGATCTCACGGCATCCATATTTCTTTACCTTTTCTCTCCGCAATGATTGGTAGCCGTGGAATTGCCTTCCTTTGTCGCTACTGTTATTCCCAGCGACAAGAGTTAACGCAAAGCGGCCGTTATCTTTTTACTGCCGGCAGGTATAGCCTTGTTGCGCGAACCGGATTAGTAGATCTGAGATGCAGAAGATGTGCTCTGGGCTATTCGTTGTAGAAAGCTACTCCCAGAGAGTTCGGGCTCACGTGCAGTGCTAGCACGGGAGTGGCTTCTGCTATCCAGAGTTCGGCGCAGTTGTACTCGGCAGCGATCTCTTTCTTGAATTCTTCAGCTTCTTCCCTTGCAGCCGCATGAAATACGGATGCGTGAAGTGGCGTCTCTTTCCTGGCCTTCTCTTTCAGCAACACTCTCAGCTGTTGACGTGCTTCCTCTCGAGTAGGATATTTTGCTACCGGCACCACGGCTCCTTCCTTGGTGGTAAAGATATGGCTTTCTCCTTTTGGATCTGCCTCCAGCTGTCTGACATGTCCGCCTTTTATGAAATACTCAATTGAGCCTACGTTGAAGAAATAATTGACCCTAGAAATAACGCTCTTCGCTTCCGCGATCACTTCTTCCATGCTGGCGCCGGCAAGCGCAGCCCTAGCGGCAGCTGTGGCTACCAGACCCTCGCCTGACATGACGGAGTTGGAATCTATGATTTCTACGGGAATGCCTTCAGTCATTTCCTTCGCGCCCTTGACCGATGTGTGGCAGGCAGGAGAACTGGCGGGACTGATGATAACCACGGCAATGCCATCAACCTTGCCGCGCAACTCTTCGAACGCCTTGTAGAATTCTCCCTGAGCTGCGCCACTGCTGGTGGGCCAGGTTTCTGATGTTTTCAATCGCTCATAGAACTCCTCTACTGTCCAGTCAACCCAGTCAACATATTCCTTATTATCCCACAATACGCTTAACGGGATAATTCGGATGTGATATTGCTCTGCTACTTCCCTGGTCATGGCAGAGCTGCTGTCGATAAATACTGCTACTGACATGGTCCCACCTCGGTTCAAAATATTTTGCCATTGAAAAAAACTTACCCCGGGTAGTATTCTGCTTATATTTATATATGATGCTTGATATTTTTACAATAGTATTTTGCCATCGGATCTTTTTTGAGCAGCTATTTCTACCTGTACCTGTCTGATTTACAATAATCCTGTCTTGAGTGAGGTGGTATAATTCACTGGCAGCAGGAGAGGAGGAGATAAATGAGCGATGATAAAGCTGAAGAAATGAGGCTCAGCCGTTTCGAGTTCCGTGCAATGAATACGCCTTTCAGGCGGTTCATTCTGAAGCACTTTGAATTCAGGACATTCGTTCATTTTCTGCGCAAGAACGGCATTGATTTGAAGGGCAAGGTGTTGGTGGATGCGGGATGCGGTTCAGGTTATGATACTGGGCTGATTGCAAAAGAGTTCGAACCATCGAGGCTGGTTGCATTTGACATAATGCCAGAACAGATATGGCTGGCTCGCAGGCTGGGGATCAATGCCGAGTTTTACGTTGGCGATATGACGCATCTGGATTTGCCCGATGGAATGGCGGATGCTGTTTTTGTCTTTGCCGTGCTGCATCATATACCGGACCGACATAAAGCTGTCAAGGAAATTTGGCGGATTCTCGCTGATGATGGCGTTTTGCTGGTTTGTGAGCCGCACGAGAAATTTCATTGGCCAGAACTCGAAGAAGGCATCCAGAATGCTGGCTTTGAGATGGTGGAGAGGCGTCGCCTGTATGCTGGCTTTTTTCGCAACTACCTCTGGCGCAAATGCGTTGTGACATGAATTTGGAAGCAAGTATGGCGTGACGTTTGCGCCATCCATGGCGTGGACGATATAGGGCTG
>JAGYOV010000076.1 GCA_018399375.1 Dehalococcoidia bacterium | reverse complement strand
TATCTATGGAGTGAGATTGCTAGAGGTGCTGCACCGCATAGAGGGTATTGAAACGCACTTGGTCGTGTCCAATGCAGGCATGATGAATATCAGCGTGGAAACTCCATACAAGTTCGATGATGTCAAGTTACTGGCTGCCTACCACTATGACATAAATGACATAGGCGCACAACTGGCCAGTGGCTCATTCAAAACAGATGGCATGATAGTCGCTCCTTGCTCAATAAAAACTATGTCCGCTTTAGCTAATTCATATACCGCCAACTTGCTGATTAGAGCAGGAGACGTTACTCTCAAGGAGAAAAGAAAGCTGTTGCTCATGGTGAGAGAAACGCCTCTCCATCTCGGACATTTGAGAAACATGGAGAGATTATGCGAGATGGGAGCAGTAATCATGCCACCAGTTCCTGCATTCTACCATAAGCCCAAAACAATTAACGATATTATCAACCACACAGTAGGCAAAGCCCTGGATGTATTCGGCATTGAGCATAATCTGGTGAAAAGATGGCCAGGTTTACCGCATGAACAAGCATGAATTGATCAAAGGGGAAAACAGAACCCGGGTCTATTTATCAGCATCTTATATGGGCAACGATATTGTTATCCACATTTATAATGAAAATGCACATATAGGCGCCATAGCTCTAGGTGAATATGATAATGAACACAAAAGAGTTTCCGTATCAGTAATCACCAGATTAGGACATAAGGAAGAGACAGCAGCCCAGAAGACCGCTTACTCCATAAGCAAGCATACTAAGAGACCAGTTTGTGTTATCGCCGGCATTCACGTTGACAATATTACCAAGGGGGAAATAGATCAAATTCTAGAGAACGTCGATAGCTTAATCGATGAATTTATTTCTCAGATTGGCAAGTGAAATCATAGTTTTCAGAAGCAACTTCGAGGAGCAATGCCTTACAGCCAGGCCACTTAAAGCATCACCGGAAAGGAACTGCACGCCATAGCTAGAAATCCCACGATCATCGAAGCGTAAATAAATATTCTTCTCGGGCTATGCTCTCAACTCCCGCAAGAGTTATCGGGGGGAATGTCACTTTACGGATGAGCTATAATAGCCAGCGTGAAGACGGGTAGCAACGAGAACGCGGCCAAGGGAATCACGCTGTTCGTTGCCGCTACCGCTTCTTTTGCTACTACCTTCATGGGGTCATCCATCAACATAGCACTTCCCTCGATCGATAGCGAGTTCACTCTGGATGCAGTGATGCTCAGCTGGATTGCTACTTCCTACCTCCTGGCTGCAGCGATCTTCCTCGTTCCATTCGGCAGGATAGCGGACATACATGGGAGGAAGAAGATTTTTGCCTACGGCATAATCCTATACACCATCTCTTCGCTCCTTTCGGCGTTTTCGCCTTCGGCCATCATCCTGATTTGCCTGCGAGTCCTGCAGGGACTCGGCGGGGCCATGATCTACTGCACGGGAATAGCTATGGTAGCCTCGGCCTTTCCACTCGGAGAGAGGGGCAAGGCCCTGGGCATAACCGTTGCCACGACTTACCTCGGGTTATCTCTGGGGCCAGTTCTAGGGGGATTGCTAACCGAGCACTTCGGCTGGCGCAGCATTTTCCTGGTCGTCGTGCCCCTGGGAGTAGCTGTAATTATCGCTGTCCTGTGGAAAATGAAGAAAGATTGGGCCGATGCCAGGGGAGAAAAATTTGACCTTGCCGGCTCCATAATTCTGAGCCTTGCGCTCATAACAGTTATGTACGGTCTATCCCTTTTGCCTTCAACATCGGGATTCTGGCTGGTATCCATTGGAGTTGTGGGAATTGCGATCTTTACCTGGTGGGAAATGAAAGCACAGAGTCCCGTTCTCAACGTTGGCCTTTTCTCCAGCAACGCTGTCTTTGGCTTCTCCAACCTGACAGCCCTGCTGCATTACAGTGCTACCTTTGCCGTCATTTTCTTCCTGAGCCTTTATCTGCAATACATAAAGGGACTCAGCCCAGGATATGCTGGCCTGGTTCTGGTATCCCAGCCAATCGTTATGGCAGTTTTTTCCCCTGCCGCCGGGCGGCTTTCCGACAGGGTTGACCCTCGATGGGTTGCTTCAGCGGGCATGGCACTAACCACCATCGGAATTGGACTTCTCCATCTCCTAAACGAAAAAACTCCCCTTAATTTCATTATCCCCGTTCTAGCTCTTGTCGGCCTCGGCGCTGCCCTTTTTTCCTCTCCCAACACCAACGCCGTTATGAGTTCTATCGACGAGAAACTGTACGGAGTAGCTTCAGCAACCCTGGCCACGCTGCGGCAAATCGGTCACATGACCAGCATGGGCATTGCCATGATGCTGCTTTCAATGTACGTGGGAAAGGCACAGATAATACCGGAAAATTATTGCTTGTTCTTGGAAAGCATGAAAATGGCATTTCTCATTTTTACTGTGCTCTGTTTCATAGGCATATTGACATCCCTCGCACGCGGCAAAACGCTCAGGTGAATTTTCTCCATACTAGCGACGATGGGGAGCATAGTATCCTCCGGTTAAATAATCTTACGAAGCAAAGGCAACAACTCTGACCTCACAAACAGAAAACAACGATTAATAGCTACAACGTTAGATGCAGCGCAATCATTTTCCACAAGAAAGCACCTTAAGTCTCTATTCCTGAATTCCAGGCAGCCGAGTCTGAGAAGAACTGGCCGAAAACTCATCCTTGCCCAGAGATACGAAGATAATAGCCAGTATGCCCAAAACGAGATAAGGCGCCAGAGCACAAATGGCCCCTGCCAAAGCCAATCCCCACAATCTGCGCTTCAGCGAGAATATGCCTCCCACTATGGATACCGCACCCAGTACTATCATGGGGATAGCTATGATAACCAGAAATGACATAATGTTAGAAGCAACCAGCGGAGGAACATGCAGAGACGGACCGGAGAGGGCACCGATAAACGTTCCGCCCAGTGCAAGAAGCGCCAACCCGGATACAACGATCAGGGATCCTGCAACGATGCTCAATATCCCCGCGACCGTTGGTTTCCACGTTCTATTTTGCATTTGCCACCTCCCAGTTTAATTCTTTAACGCTGTCATTGTAACACTTGGCAACAGATGAGCAAATGAGCTTAACTACGCTGCTATGGCCTTCAAATGCCAGCCATTACCTTCAGGGCTCCTCGAGCGAAATTGACAGCCAACTATTTGCTTGCTAGTGTTTTCCTCATGGCAAAAGCCCTCTGCCTTGTAGAAAAGGAAATAGCAGTTTGCAGAGCATCAAAAAGATGTCCTCCTTTCTACTCGGGGAAATGTTCATGCGAAAAACATGATAGATAAAGAACGCGTTATCTTCCATGAAGTTCAGCGCTTTCGGCAGGTATGGTTATGGGCTTTTCTGACCACGATTTTGCTCCTGGCGATTTATGCCGTAATCCTGCAGCTGGCCTGGGGAAAACCGTTCGGCAACAATCCCGCACCCGATATCATCCTGACGGCAATAGTAGCCATTTTTGGAGTTGCTTTTCCCGTCTTCTTTTACCTGATGAAACTAACCACGGAAGTTCGCAGCGATGGCCTCTACTTCCGCTTCTTCCCTCTTCATCGCTTTTTTCACAGAATCCCCTGGGAAGATATAAAGGAATATGAAGTGCGAACATACAGCGCTCTCAGAGATTACGGGGGATGGGGCATCCGTTATGGCAGAGAGGGCAAGGCCTACAACGTCAGCGGCAATGCTGGCGTACATCTGGAGCTTCACAACGGCGATATGATAATGATAGGTTCTCAGAGGCCGGAAGAGCTGGCTAGCGCCATGGCACAGGTCATCCATCCAGCAAAAGATAAAAGGCTCTCCTAACGAATTTCTTCACTTTGCTGTATGCTTACAGAGATAGCGCACATTCACCTTACGTGCTACAAAGAACCGGCAAATACCAGCAAGCGAAAGGCTATTCAATGGAATAAGCAATATCGAGAAGCGATTTCACCTCGCGTAAGGAAATCCGGCGTACCTGCCCCTCCTCCATGTCCTGCAGGGTTAGATTTCCCATGCGAATCCGCTTCAACGCCAGAACGTGATGCCCCAAGCTACCAAACATGCGGCGCACCTGCCGCTTCCTTCCCTCACATATAGTCAGACTATATTTGAAAGGAGGATCTCCTTTTACCTCTTTTATCGTAGCTGGGCCAGTCATGCCATCCTCCAAAACAACGCCCCTTCTCAATTTTTCTTTCTCCTCTGGCACAAGCTGGCTCTCTATCGACACCAGATATTCCTTCTCATGCATAAACCGGGGATGCGTGAGACGGTAGGTCAACTCACCGTCGTTGGTAAGAAACAATAACCCTGTACTATCTCTATCCAGCCGCCCCACGGGATGCAACTCCAAATGACGGTACTCCGAAGGCAATATATCCAGAACTGTTTTGCGACCACGGTCATCTTTCGTTGTAGAAATAACGCCAGCTGGCTTATTGAGCATGAGATAAATGGGGGCTTTAGCCTTTAGAGCCACCCGCTCTCCACCTATAGTGACAACGTCAGCTTCTACATTTACGGGGTACGAAAGATCATCTACCATTTGCCCATTTACGCACACTATACCCTGCATTATGGCATTGGCAACCCGCCGCCGGGAGCCCGCACCAGAGCTCATCAGAACTCTAAGTAAGGTCCTTGGCTTCTCTTCCCTTGAGTCCATCCGCTTATGTTCATCTCCACAAATTTGTTTTTTCAGCACCTCCAGCTCTTCTGCCTCACGCTATAAGGATTACCGAACAAAACTTTCTTTTATTCAACCAAACATTAACCTGCTCCAACAAACTTAGTTATTCGTCCCTACATTGATACCTACAAATTATGCTAGCGGGAACACTTCACCGCTGCTCTCTATAGACCTCGCGTGTTATATACTATATAGTATAATGCAAAAACTATTTCTCAGAAGAAAGTAAAATGTGGCTTAGCATTTTAGCAATAATATTACTCCTCCTTGGCTTTTTCGATGGCTTCAGAAAAGGAGCGATCAACGGCTTACTCTCGCTGATATCCTTATTGGTCTCCATTTTCCTCGCAGGGCTACTTTACCATTTGCCTTCCCGAGCCCTATTTTTTTTACCCGGTGATAACTGGGAGAACTTCCTGGGATTCTTTATTGCACTAACGATAATAAGAATT
>JAGYOV010000075.1 GCA_018399375.1 Dehalococcoidia bacterium | reverse complement strand
TGTTGCCACGATGCAATACATAGTCGGCAACGCTACCCAGAAAGAGACGGCTGAATCCAGAGAGCCCGTGCGTGGACATAGCGACCAGGTTGGCCTTTATCTCATCGGCAAATTCAACAATTTTTTCCGCGTCATTGCCAATCGGCACCTCATACTTCACGTGGATACCACTATCGTAAAGAGCCGACGCCTGCTGCTTCAGATAATCCAGAGCTATCTCCCTCAACTGGGATATCTCTTCCTCGGTATAGGCAACGCGAGGAGCCGCTTCTCCAGCAGGAACGTAATAAGTGGGAGAGATTATCTGTATGAGGGTAACTTCAGTCCTCTCATTTCCAGCTACACCCATTACCAGCTCCCTAACGTAGGGCAAGATAACCTCGCTTAACTTGGAGCCGTCCAGGGGAACAAGTATCCGGTTTAACATGTCCTGCCCGGGCACCGCCACATCAGACTTCGCCCTGATGAGCAAGACGGGTTGATTTGTCCCCCGTACCACTTTGTCCGCTGTGCTGCCAAGAAGACGCCGCTTGATGCCCGACTCGCCATGCGTAGCCATGACGATGAGGTCAAAGCTCTCTTCCTGGGCATAGCTAACTATCTGTTTGTGCGGATCTCCATCAATAATAACGTAATTGACCTTACCCCTCTCCTTTAGATTTCCCTCCACAGTCTGGGCCATCTGGGTAAGGAATACCTCCAGCGTATCGGAAAAAGAAGCAAGTTTTGGTGGATAGACGTGCAACAGAGTAATTTCAGAATCGAGCCTGTTGCCCAGCTCCTCCAGATAGGGCAGTATCACCTCTCCCAGTTTTGTATCACACGGGGCCAGTATTTTCCTGTACATTTCTCACCTCCTGATTTCAAAATCTTCCTCTTAACGACACCCTGTCCCTTTGCCAGAATAAAACTCTGCCGTTACCTGCTTAAAGCAGCTACTCCGCTTCCAGAGCAGCAGAGTATCCCTACAAAAGAGAGAAGACGCGAGCTATTGATATTCGGCAACATCGCGAGAACAGCGCCAAGCAAAAAAGCGCCCAACGGGCTCCTCTCAACGGGAATGCTCACCTCCATCGCACCCTAACTGCTTCGCTGGACCTGAATCCAGGCGCTAGCTACTCCCACCTCTGTGACTGTATTATTAGTTGCTGCCTCGCATGCCTCAGCCTGGAGGAAATAAGATAAGCCAGGTTTTCCATCACAATCGCACGAAAATGAGAATCTCCCAGGCACAACTCATATATTTTAGGACCATCTATAACCACGATGCTTGTTTTCTCCAGGCACATGGCCCCGGCCGTAAATCGATGCGGTTCTACAAGCGCAGACCAGCCAAAGGCTCCTCCATCAGAAAGAACAGTAACTGTCAATGGCCTGACCTGCCCTTCCTCCATCCGTATAGAAACCTTTCCTTCATGCACCACATATAGATCTCTGGCTAGATCGCCCTCATGATAGAGAATTGTACCCGCTTCATATGTTTCCAGGTGACAAAACTCATCTATCAACTTGAGATCCTCATCGCTCAGGCCGATGAAGTACTCAGCTTTCCTCAGCGTATCTACATAACCCATATCGACGCTCTTTCCCTTTTCATATCGCTACGCAGGCTTAACCAACAGCAACGGTTTTCTCCCGTGGTGTTCTATCCTTTCAGCGACCTTTCCGAGATACTGCCTGTTAAACCCAGAAATGCCGTGCGTCGCCATGGCGAGGAGATTAGCATCGCCCTCATCTGAAAATCTCATGATCTCCTCGGCCTCATCACCAACCAGCACCTCGCAGCGGACTTCTATGCCCTTGCTCCTCATCCCCGTAGCTACCTTCTCCAGGTAATCTGCTGTTTTCCCCTTCAACCTCTCAAGTTCCACCTCTGTATATGAACCCCTCATGAAAGCACCCCCTGTGGCGGCGCGGTAGGTGGGAGATACCACCTGGATAAGAACAACTTCCTGCCTGTGCGCAGCTTGCAAGCTCAGGGCCAGCTCTTCTATATAGGGAATAGTAACCTCAGCTATTCTGGACCCGTCCAGAGCAACGACTATCTTGTCCAGCAAACCGCTCTCCCGCATAGCCATAGCGGACTTCGCCCTGATGAGCAATACCGGTTTGCTCGTTCCTCGAACCACCTTATCAACTGTACTCCCGATCCCCCAGTGCCTCACGCCGGATTCACCATGAGTTGCCATGACGATGACGTTGTAGTTTTCTTCCATCGCATGATAGATGATGGTATCGCTCGGCCTCCCGTTTAATATGACGTAGTTAACCTTGCTCGTATTCCCCACTCTATTCTGCAACCCCTGCACTACATTATCCATGTATTGCATCATGTCTTCCGAGAAATCGTTCATCTTCGGAGGATAGACGTGGACCAGAGTTATTTCAGAGCCAATCCTCATCCCCAACTCTTCCAGGTAGGGCAAAACCAACTCGCTCTCTTTCGACGCATCGCTAGGAGCAAGTATCCTTTCAAACATCTACTATCTTCCTTCCCGTGCTGCTGCATATAGCATAACCAACACGACTTTATTCGCCATTTTTACCTTCAACACATCATAGCTACTGGCAAAAATTCCCCTCTGCAAATATAATATATCATCAGAAGACGCAGAAGTCGATACAGATCGGATCTTCATACCGGAGATTCTGAGCTCCATTTCTCCTCTCTTCAGAAACGTATCCATTCTCATAGCAAATAAATTCAACTCTTCAAGGGAAAATGCCATGAACATACACGATAGAAAGATAAACCACGTTCCGGAGTTAAAGCCCTGCATGCCGCTACTGCACAGCCAAGAGATATATCTTCTCGTTCTTCTGCTGCGCATAAAGTCTTCTCCTGGAGACTTCACAAAGGTATAATGATGTA
Source organism: Dehalococcoidia bacterium (assembly GCA_018399375.1). Classification (GTDB taxonomy): domain Bacteria; phylum Chloroflexota; class Dehalococcoidia; order GIF9; family AB-539-J10; genus M55B177. The sequence continues at coordinate 2,377 of JAGYOV010000075.1, read as the reverse complement.
ATGGGTTTGCGGGTTATTTCAGAACAAAAGACGCGAGATACCCAGCAAACGAGCCTGAAGGTGCTGGTCAAAAGACAAGAAGGAGGTATATATTCATGCAAACCGGTTCATCAGATATAAAATCACTGATAGCATCGCTGGGAGAGAAAGATGCCACGAAACGCCAAAGCGCCTATGAATCGCTGGTATCAAGAGGAAAACCAGCTACAGATTCACTGATAGAAGCCCTTCCATCCTCCAGAGAAAGGATGCGCCACGAGATCATCTCAGCGCTGGGCGAAATAGGCGATCCCAAAGCGGTTACGCCTCTTGTAAAGCTGATGGGGGATAAAGATGGCCTGACGAGGAAACTGTCACGAGAAGCTCTGGTGGCCATTGGCCAACCCTCCGTACCCGCCCTGATAGAAGCATCGGAGAGCAAGAGCAAAGAGGTCAGATGGGGAGCAGCCAAGGCGCTGGGTGAAATAGCCGACCCGGCATCGATACCCACGCTCGTAAAGCTATTGGAGGATAAAGAGTTCGAAATTCGCTGGCTGGCCGCCGAAGGGCTGATAGTTATGGATAAAGAATCTCTGCTACCAATATTGCGGGAGCTGGTGTCGCGCGCAGATACTCTGTCCCTTAACGACGGCATGCACCTGGTGATCCGCAACCTGGCGGAAGAGGAAGAATACCAGAATATATTAACGCCCGTTCTGAAGGCAATGGATGGGTTCGATGTAGCAGTAGCAGTACCGATGGCAGCGAAGAAGGCCATGGAAAAACTATCGGCATGAACTATTTCGCTTATGGGTCCACCCTCAATTCCAAGCACATGGCAGCGCTTTGCCCCGGAGCCAAACGCATATGCATGGCCATGCTGCCAAACTACAAGCTGATATTTACTGGCTGGTCCAGAGAATGGGGCGGTGGAATTGCCAGCGTCAAGCCAGCCGGAGGGCAAAAGGTTCCCGGTGCAGTGTATGAAATATCCGAGGGATGCCTGAGAGCGCTGGACAAGTATAAAGGATATCCCTCAAGCTACAATCGCAGAAATATTATGGTATTTACAGACCTTGGCGACGCAATAGAAGCCATAATATATATCAAGCTCGACCAGACAAAGGAAACGCAACCTTCTCAGAAATACCTGCTGGCCATCAAGGAAGGGTACAAAAGCTGGGGTATAATATAAGGCAAGATACTCAAGCGAAAACTCTCGCATGCCATTGCATTTGCCCTCTTTAAAAACCACACAACAGGAAGAAGAAAGAGTGAGCCGCAAAAAGCGCAGAGCAGATGAGAGGCGCCTTGCCCGAAAGGACAATGACAACAACCACATTACCGTATGGGCCATCATCATTATCGCCCTTGTAGTTATCGCCGTCGGATTGGCCCGGTCTTTCAAATGAACCGGGACGGCTTCCTCTCACTCGAGAAGCAGAATTCCCCCTTCACTTCCCGTGTCAACCAGCAATAACATTGACAGCTAAATATCCAGGACATAGAATAAAAAAAGAGAGGTGAGGCAGAGGATGATAGACAGAGGCCCGTTCATTTCAATATCCGAAGCAGCGGAGCTGCTGGGATGCACCGTCAAAGATGTGCAGAGGTTGATCCGGGAAGGAGAGATCCAGTCGAAGAAGGTAACCCGGGTGAGCATAATACCGCGAGAAAGCATAACGGAGTATCTCCAGCGCAAAAACTCCCGTAACCACACATCATCTCCTACCGAGTGAACTCCTGCCAGGTGGAAAGGCGGTATCCGGTCAAGGAAAGATAAACTCATATTGCTCCCCGAGATCCTTCTGTGCTACATTTCTCCCTGTAGAGAAGCGCATGGCAAGAGTAAGAGAGGGAACGCATCTGAATGTAAGCCCCGAGATAGTGTGGCCCTTCATCGTTGATCCGGAAAAGATTAAACTCTGGAGGAGAGATACTCGAATACTCTCCATGCCCGATGGAGGTATCTTTGAGGCAGGATCCTCCTGTTTCATCGAAAAGGAGCTCGGCACTCGACCGCATACGTTCGAATGCTCCTTAACGGAGCTGGAGGAAAATAGAAAGTTCACTTTCACAGGAGAAGCACCCGGCTATGCCAGAGTTGAGACGAGCTACGAAATAATCCCCCGGCAGAAAGGATGCCTCTTCATCGTAAGTGAAAAGGTAGACCTGCTCAACGTGAACTTCTTCAAATCGTTCTTCTTGAGCCTGTTCATCAAGAAAACGCTGGCCAACACGGACAAATGCTTTCTGGGAAACCTGAAGAACATAGTGGAATCCCAGGGAGATCAACCCACAGCAACATGGCACAGCGCCATGGACCACATGTGGTAGCGGGCGGCAAGCGAAAGACGGGAATCAGTTTTGTTGCCGAACTTCACAAGAGATATAGCTT
>JAGYOV010000074.1 GCA_018399375.1 Dehalococcoidia bacterium | reverse complement strand
TATTCCATTACGATGACTCCATTGAGTGCGGGGCAAAAGTGCTTGCGCTTATGGATGAAGTCAGTAATGATGAACTTGCTAACCACAAATCCTATACGGGGAGTTAGTGTACATTGACACCACAACCTCCAATGCAATATTATCGTCCAGTGAAAAGGAGGAACTGAAATAATCATGGGCAAGATAAATGTAGCTATAATTGGTGTGGGCAATTGTGCTTCTTCTCTAGTTCAGGGCGTCCATTATTACAGAAATGCTCACGAGGGTGAATTCATTCCAGGATTGATGCACGTTAACCTTGGAGGTTATCACATATCCGATATTAATTTTACAGCCGCCTTTGATATAGATAAAAACAAAGTAGGGAAGGACCTGTCCAAAGCCATTTATGTTCCTCCCAACAACACCATAAAGTTCTGTGACGTTCCTAAAACAGGAATCACAGTTCATAGAGGCATGACCCATGACGGGCTAGGTAAATACCTGTCCAAAATCATCACCAAGGCGCCAGGGCCTACCGCTGACATAGTGGGCATTCTCAAAGAGACCAAAACGGACGTAGTACTCAACTATCTTCCTGTAGGGAGCGAAATGGCAACAAAATGGTATGCCGAACAGGTGCTGGAGGCTGGTTGCGGCTTCATCAATTGTATGCCCGTGTTCATTGCGCGGGAGCCCTACTGGCAAAAACGGTTTGCTGAAAGAGGATTACCGGTAATCGGAGATGATGTGAAATCTCAGGTAGGAGCTACTATCGTCCACCGCGTTTTGACGAAGCTCTTCCGGGATCGCGGCGTCAAGCTAGAGCGAACCTATCAGCTGAATTTCGGGGGTAATACTGATTTTTACAACATGCTAGAGGAAGAACGTCTAGAGTCCAAGAGAATTTCCAAAACCAACTCGGTCCTTTCACAACTGGATTACGATATAGGTAGCGAAAACATACATGTTGGGCCCAGTGACTACGTGCCATGGTTGGCCGACCGCAAATTCTGTCATATTAAGATGGAGGGGTGCACCTTCGGCGATGTCCCGTTGAACCTGGAACTGAAACTGGAAGTATGGGACAGCCCAAATTCAGGAGGAGTGATCATAGATGCCATAAGATGCTGTAAGCTGGCCCTGGATCGTGGCCTTAGCGGAACCATCGTAGCACCTGCTTCTTACTTTATGAAGTCTCCACCGCTCCAATTCTCGGATGAAGAAGCTCGTATCAGAACGGAGTCCTTCATTGCAGGGAAGGAACAGGCAAACCCCATTTCACTGCCAGAAATACAACTAGGTCAGACGGGAGAGCAGATTGAAACAATATAAGCTGGCCATAATACAAAGGCTATTTATAACCATGCCTCTTTAGTTATGGAGAAGTCAACTGCACTCCGCTGATCCTTTACCTCCGGTTTAGTTAATGTCGATAAGGTGCGCTTGCCTGGCAACAAAATAAATGAAAGATGGCATTCTATATAATTGAGCCCCACTCTTTGCGTCGTGTAACGTCCAGACAATTTCTCTGGATATCTGGACAAAAACGCAGTAGAGCTTCTTTTCACGAAAAATATGACAGCAAGCAGGAAAATCTGAATTGGTGAATTTAACGAGAACTCGTAGCAAGCTGGCTATATTCATTACCTCTCCATTTATCAAAATCCTCAGCAAAACCAAAATAACGCCAAATGCGCTGACTCTTACAGGGCTGGGGCTGAACATAGCTGCAGCCTATGTGATAGCTGTCGGTCACTTTTCTCTCGGGGGAGCGCTAGTACTGATCTCTGGCCTATTTGACCTACTTGATGGAGCACTAGCTCGCTTTACCAATCAGGCTACACAATTTGGTGCCATCCTGGACTCATCCATTGACCGTCTTGCTGAAGCAGCAATACTTTTTGGCATGCTGCTCTGGTATATTCCAAAGCAGGAGACTTTAGAGATTATCCTTATCTTCGCCGTTTTAATAGGCTCATTTCTAATAAGCTACATAAGGGCTAGAGCAGAGGGGCTGGGGCTAGAATGTAAAGTTGGTTTGTTCACTCGAGCAGAAAGGGTTATAGTTCTGGCCATAGGTTTACTAATAGGCCAGGTATTTTTCGTTCTGTGTATTTTAGCAGTCTTCGTTTATATCACCGTAATTCAGAGATTGCATTATGTCAGAAAGCAGACGAGAAAAGGAGAAGGATAGATGGCTGTTGTAACTGTCGTTGGAGGACAATGGGGAGATGAAGGCAAAGGCAAGATAGTTGATATCCTGGCAGAAAAAGCTAACATGGTGATCCGCTTCTCGGGGGGCGATAATGCTGGTCACACAATAATCAACCCCCAGGGCAAATTCAGTTTGCACCTTGTGCCTTCTGGCATATTCTATCCCCAGGTAACTGGCATTATCAGCAATGGCGTCGTAATAAACCCAGCTGTTCTTCTGGAGGAAATAGACAACCTGGAAAGCCATGGAGTAGACACAAGCCATCTCCTCGTTAGCGACCGTGCACACCTCATCATGCCCTATCATACGCTTATGGATAGTCTAGAAGAACAAAGGCGCGGTGAAGGATCAATAGGAACAACAAAGAGGGGCATTGGCCCAGCCTTTGCTGACAAAGTATCCCGTACAGGAATCCGCATTGGCGATCTGCGAAATAAAGATGTTCTATTGAGCCGGCTGCGACCAGCCCTAGAGTTTAAAAACGCCATATTAACCAAGATATACGAAGTACCCCCACTATCGCTAGAGAAGATATACCAAGAATATTGCCGTTATGGAGAGAGATTATCTCCATACATTATAGAAACTTTGCCCATAATCAATTCCGCGGTAAAGAGAGGAGACTTTATCATTCTAGAAGGTGCCCAAGGAGCCCTGCTCGACACCGACTTTGGAACGTATCCCTATGTAACATCTTCATCTCCTCTATCAGGAGCAGTGACCGCGGGAACGGGGTTAAGCCCACGAGAAGCCACTGAGATAATAGGAGTATTCAAAGCATACGTTACTCGGGTGGGCAGCGGCCCTATGCCTACAGAACTAAAGGATGAAATTGGCGAACTTATACGAGAAAAAGCACATGAATATGGAACTACCACAGGAAGACCCAGGCGATGTGGTTGGTTTGATGCTGTGGCAGGACGCCTAAGTACCCAGTTAAACGGCTTGACCAGTATAGCCCTAACTCATATTGATATCTATGACGGATTTCCTTCAATTAAGATTTGCACTTCCTACAAGCTAAACGGAGACATTATCGATTACTTCCCCAGTGATATATCACTGTTAGAGAAATGTCAGCCCATATATGAAGAGCTGCCAGGATGGCAGGAACCGATAAGTAAAGCCGTTAATTTCACCCAACTGCCAGCCCAAGCCCATCGCCTTATAGCTAGACTTGAAGAGCTACTCTCCTGCTCTATCAATTTCGTCTCAGTGGGACCAAACCGAACGCAACTTATAAAGGTAAACTCACCACTCCCTTAGGAAATGGGCTAGCAGGAAACCTTCCCCTACCAACTTCGCCGAGAGAAACTTACCCTAGCAGGTTACTTCAGTGGATGGTTAGCTCCCATCCACTTTTAGAGATTGTCCCGAAGAGGGAAGTCTACTTGATAATTCATCAAAGTTGACCGGATAAATTCAACTGATTTACTATCAGCTTCGACCAGAGGCAAACGAGTCCCCCCTACAGAGAAGCCAAGATAATTGAGAGCGTACTTCAAGGGCACAGGATTGGAAACAACGAACAGAGCTTTTATCAGCGGCAGCAAGTGTCGATGAATAGAAGCCGCCTCTTCCACCTTGTTGCCAAGGAAAAGATCTATCATTTTCTTTATCTGAACACCCACTATATGAGAAGCAACGCTGATGACACCGTATCCACCAATAGCAAGCAAGGGGAATGTATCGCTATCGTTACCGCTATAGACCAAGAAATTCTCCCGTACCCCCGCCACAATGTTAGCTATTTGCTCCATATTCCCGCTGGCTTCCTTTACGCCTACCACGTTATCTATTCGACTTAGCTTGATCGTGGTCTCAGCAGTAAGGTTGATAACTGTACGAGAAGGTACATTGTAGGCAATACACGGCAGAGAAGTGTACTCAGCAATGGTCTTAAAATGCTGATATAAACCTTCCTGTGAAGGCTTGTTATAATAGGGGACCACCAGGAGACAGGCATCAACACCTACTTTTTCCGCTTCCCTAGTTAACTCCTGGCTCGCTCTGGTGCTATTGCTACCTGTGCCAGCTACTACCACTCCACGATGAGCTATTTCTTCCTTGACTTCAGCAAAAAGCCTCAATTTCTCATCCATAGTAAGCGTGGGAGACTCACCTGTAGTGCCAGAAACTATCAGCCCATCGCTACCCGAATCCATCAAACATCGCGCCAGATTTCTAGCTTGCTGATAATTAACCTCCCCTGCAGCATCAAGGGGAGTAACCATAGCTGTTAGCAAACGTCCTAAATTCTTCTTCATTAGCTTAGCCCCCTGGCCATTACGATCGTTCCGAACTTCTCTCAGGAACATTAACCAACCCCCTCCGGATCCCTTCTTCAGCTATCTGGACAGCGTTCAGAGCTGCTCCCTTACGTATATTATCAGCTACGATCCACATAACCAACCCATTGGAGCAGGAAGTATCCTTTCGTATACGCCCTACAAATACATGATCCGAGCCGCTGGCTGCCCAGGGCTGCGGATAGAAACTAACTACCGGATCATCCAGCACTCTAACTCCAGCAGACTGCACCAGGATCTTTCTAGCCTCTTCTGGAGTGATATACGAAGCAAATTCAACGTTCACCGCTTCGCTATGACCATAATACACCGGAACCCTCACACAGGTCGCCGATACTCCAATATCAGGAGCATGCATTATCTTGCGAGTTTCCCCTTGCATCTTCTGCTCTTCTTTAGTATAGCCATCATCAAGAAAGACATCTATCTCCGGCAATACATTAAAAGCTATTTGATGAGAATAAATATGAGGACAAACCACACGCCCCTCCAAAACTAACCTCGTCTGACTGGTCAGCTCTTTCAGGGCAGCAACTCCTGTTCCAGAGACCGATTGATAGGTACTGACAACAATGCGCTTTATGGGATTAATCCTGTGCAGATAATGCAAGACCACCACCATCTGAATTGTAGAGCAGTTAGGATTGGCAATTATTCCTTTATGCCATTCTATATCCTCAGGATTTACCTCGGGGACCACCAGCGGAACCCATGGCTCCATCCTGAAAGCAGCGCTATTATCAATAACCACTGCGCCCGCCTCCACCGCCAGAGGTGATAGCCGTCGGCTAACTTCCGCACCTGCAGAAAAGAAAGCGATGTCAATATCACGAAATTTCTCAGGTGTAGCTTCTTTAACCTCTA
>JAGYOV010000073.1 GCA_018399375.1 Dehalococcoidia bacterium | reverse complement strand
AATGAGAATCCCGGCGTTCAAGCAAAAGATGTAGCCGAAAACCCGTTCATTTATTTCCGGTTTTAGATCAGGTGGCTCAAATTCATTTGATATTTTATTTCTTTTTTCTATTAGATCAATTATTATTTTTAACATTGGCCATCCCACTCTTATTCAATAGCAGCAGGGCCTCAATGACATTTACACCCCGGACGCTCAGCCTCTCTCCCTCCAAGATTGGCGATTGTGGTTGAGCCCCGGATTTCAAGGGCATTTCAACATAACCATAGCCCATGGGTTAATCGATATCGGGATATCGGCTGTTCATCATAATTACGGATATTTCTTCTCCGAATATCATGAACTCCTGACACAACCTGTCTCCAGCCATTTTTCAAGCGACAGATCTCCTACATATATATTCGTCATGTGCCCTTTAACAAATCGACACCAACGTCCCGATCCGTGACAGGGAAACAGGAAAAACATCAGCCAACTGCAAGACGAAATTTAAGTCGTCGGTAGCACTTAGTATCTTCGCTGCCTGCCACCCTCCGAGCGACCACCTCCACTCCCATATCCACCACTGTAGCCACCACTTCTCCTATTCCCATATGAACCGCCACCCTCACGAGGACGAGACTCATTGACTACAATGGTCCTGTCCCTCAAAGATTTACCGTTCAGTCCTGCTATAGCAGCTTCAGCTTCGGCTTTTGATGCCATTTCCACAAAGGCAAAACCCCTTGGCCGCCCGCTAATCCTATCAGATGGAATGGCCACAGATTCCACATTGCCATAATTGCTGAATTCTGCTGACAGTTCATCCTCAGTAACATCAAAAGACAGATTACCCACATAGATTTTCATAATAGATCCCTCCTAATTTCGACTAATATCCCTGCCGCCGCCTCCGCCAGGCGCTCTTTTTGGCTTTGATGCAGGCTGCCCTCACTCTTAGAGACAAAACGGGTGTTGTCTTTTACCTCACACAAGATGCCACTCATTACACCTTCTTTTGAAAAACGACGCAACAGCGATTTCCATGATTCACCTTATATATTGATACTTCTAGAGGCAAAAATCAAATTTACCTGAGCCACATCCAGACTGGTTACCCAACCCGGATGCGACTCAGGGCTACCTCAACTATCTACTTAGTCGCACTTTCCGGTAACAATCGCTGCAGTACACAGGTCTGTCACCGCTAGGCTGAAACGGAACTTCAGTGCTCTTTCCACATTCAGCACAAATAGCGGGGAACATCTGACGCGGGGCTCTGTAGCTGCTACTGTCGTAGCGTGCTGACTTCCGTGACTGTCGACACTCCGGGCAACGCTTGGGCTCGTTAGTATAGCCTTTCGACTGGTAGAACTCCTGTTCCTCAGCGCTGAAGGTAAATGTGGCACCACAATCGTAGCATCGAAGGGATTTGTCCTCAAAACTCATTGAATGACCTCCTCTCTTAATATTAGCTAGAGTTCGGGTCATCCAATACTTAGGAAGATTCTCTATGAGCAGCTTTCGAAAAGCTTGTTATAACCTAAACTAGAACCGATATAACTATACCACAAAAGAAGAAATACCACAACTGACTATTGAACATTCTAGCACCTTGGACTACTAGAAGAGTAGAACAACTAGAGCACTGAAGCAAATGATGTCAAAAAGTTCTACCTGTTGATATCCCAAATCCAGTTTAGTTTCATTTTTTTCAACCCAAAGCACCGAGAGGCGGTATCCATTTCCTCTTTACGATTGAAAAAAGTCATTTTAGATAGTAGAATTGCAACAAAGCTCTTATTGGTTGAAAAGATGACAGCGATTCGAGTGAGCCAATTGAGCCAATGAGGAAGCCTTCCCTGGTGATGTTATTAGTGAAGTCAGCCCCGGCCTGCTTACCCTTGGAGATATCATGACGATTGGTGAGCTGGCGCCTTTTGCCAGAATATCGCGTTTCCCGCCGGAGCACTTTAGCGCATTGGCCAACACTAACGTCAGCCGTTACAGGGAGTTTCACAAGAGACTTCGGCAGATGGGGAAGGAAGGAGCGGGGCAGATACTCCACGCAGAAGAATACTTTCGGTTGCTGGAAATGGCCGAATGAAAATTACGGGAGATATGAATATGAATACTACCTTAACACAAATACCACCATACATTACACGGTGGTTTGAACAGATACAGCCGCTGGCCATAGAAGAAGCAGTGCCCAATCCTTCCCGGGCAGGAGTATTCTCATCCGACGTGATATCAGGCTTCTTGACCACAGGTAACCTCGCATCAGAGCGCGTGGGAAAATTAGCACGGCCGGTAGTGGCGCTATTCCAAAAAGCCTACGAACACGGCATCCGCAATTTCGTTCTGTTACAGGATGCCCACCATCCCCGGGCAACCGAGTTCGAGGCCTTCCCACCACACGCCATTCAGGGAAGTGAGGAATCAGAGACTATTCCAGAATTACGCTCTCTACCCTTTTCGAACCTTTTCACCATTATCCAGAAGAACTCACTGCATCCATCACTCGGGAGCGGTTTTGATACCTGGCTTGACGAACACAGGCAAGTGAATACGGCCATTGTCGTAGGGGACTGCACTGACCTGTGCGTCTACCAGCTGGCGATGTACCTGCGCCTGCGCGCCAATGCCCGAAACGAGCGAGATTACCAGGTAATCATTCCAGTTAACGCTGTGGACACATTCGATATTCCAGAAGAAGTAGCCGAGCGCTCCGGCGCTATGGCCCACCCCGGGGATTTCTTTCATCAAGTGTTTCTTTATCACATGGCTATCAACAGGATAAGGATTGTCCAAGAAATTACCTGATATGGAACAGGAGAAGCTAAAAGACTGTTTTCGCGTTGCCATACCTGGAGTGGCAGGAGGAGATGCGCTGGGAGCACCTTTTGAAGAAATGCGAACGGTAAATCGCTCCGCTCTGTAGCGCCTGGAGGCAGAACCGGTCCCGTTACGCTATACTGATAACACTCATATGAAACTCGAAATGGCTGAATCGCTCCTGGAGCGGCGAGGATTCGATGGAAAGCACATGGCGATGACCTTTGCCGAGCAGTCTACCTTGATCGCCTTGGAGAAAGACTCTCACAAGGAGGAACGCAACCTATGATGATGCAATTTGAAGAAGATGTGGCATTGCTGACCGATCTCTACGAGCTTACCATGGCCCAGGGCTATCTCCATGAAGGCCATAACGAGCCAGCCACATTTAGCCTGTTTATCCGTAAATATCCACCTAACCGTGGCTTCTTCGTATCCTGCGGTCTGGAGGACGTGCTGCGCTACCTGGAATCTTTTCGCTTCACACCAAAGGCATTAGACCAGCTCCATCGCACCGGAATATTCTCGGATGACTTCCTGGATTATCTGAAAGAACTACGCTTTAGCGGAGAAGTACGGGCTATCCCGGAGGGACGGCTCTTCTTTGTGGATGAGCCAGTGCTGGAAGTAACGGCTCCTATAATCGAAGCCCAACTTGTGGAAACATTCATTATCAACCAGGTAAATCTGCAGACCTTGATAGCCAGCAAGGCCGCCCGTTGCGTCCATGCAGCGCGCGGGCGCAGCGTTGTTGATTTTTCCCTGCGGCGCACTCAGGGAACAGATGCCGGAATGAAGGTGGCCAGAGCAAGCTACATTGCTGGCTTCAGCGCCACCAGCAACGTCCTGGCGGGAGTAACCTATGATATTCCACTATCAGGCACAATGGCCCATTCTTTCGTCAGCAGCTACGAACGTGAGATCGATGCCTTCCGCGCCTTTGCTCGTAACTTCCCTGAGCGCTCGATTCTGCTTATTGAGACCTACGATGCCATCACCGGTGCACATAAGGCAGTCGAGGTAGCCAGAGAGATGGCTGCCAGGAACCAGCGCCTGCAGGGAGTGCGCATCGACTCTGGCGACCTGCTAACCCTGGGGCAGGAGGTGCGCCTCATCCTGGATGAGGCCGGTTTCTCCAACGTTAAGATCATAGGCAGCGGCGGATTGGACGAGTTCGACCTCGACGAGCTATCACAGGAAAATGCCCCCTACGATGCTTATGGCGTTGGCACCAAGATGGGCGTCTCGAGAGATGCCCCCTGGACCGACATGGCTTACAAGCTGGTCCGTTACGGTGAACGCCCGATAATGAAGCTAAGCTCCAACAAAGTTTCCCTTCCCGATGCCAAACAGGTTTTCCGCTTTAACGAGGTCGGCCATCTACACCACGACGTTATTGCCCTCCGTAATGAGCATATGGATGGTACTCAGCCGCTGCTAAAAGAGGTGATGGCAAATGGTCACATTACGGCTCCACTACCTTCCCTGGGAGAAATTCGAGAGCAATTTCGGAACGAGTTCAGCCATCTCAACGAAAAGTACAAGGAGTTACGGAATCCGGATATCTACCAGGTAAACCTCAGCCCCAGCCTGCAAGCCCTGAAGGAAAGCCTCGAGCAAGAACTGGAGGCTATAGAGGTAGAGGCGGGGCCTGCTCAGCGCCTCACAAGAGACCTGGGAGAGAGCTAGCTAAAATATGTTTAATATACCAATCTGGATTAAGACCCCTGCACCAACCTTGCCCCCAGGATACTTCATAATTGCTGGCTAACAATGAGAGCCCCGATATTATCACCCATAAAAGTCAACCATGTGCTGAAATTCATGTGAAAAGGATAGCGCCCCACTTATCCTTAAAGTCCGGATTTCGGTATTGATCGCTCTCGGGTTAACGTACAAAACATTGCGCTAATTGGAATAAGGGTTGTCAACCATAAGAGGGAGCTGGTCCTTGTTTGTCATTGAAAGCTACCCAAGCTCAATAAGTTTGCCTCTTGACGAGGAAAGTAGCATTGGTTGTCATCCCCTATGGATTCCACCAGATAAGAGCCGACCGCATGCCATCAGGCCACGCATAGCGTTTTTTTACCAGCTTCAGGCGTCTTGTTAGTACATCTCGAATAAGTGCGTCATGTTTAGCTGATGACTGGAGATTAAGATGACGCTTAGCTCTGGCAAAAGCTCCCTCAAAGTTATCATCGGCCCAATTATAAATGTTATCCTCCACCAATATGTTGGCATAAATGCCGGCCGAATAAAGAGCATTATAAGCTATGATGGCATTGGGGCTATCATGAGGTTGTCCGTTAATAATGGACGATAATTCAGCAATTATTCCATCGGATGGAGGTAAACGCATGGCCAGGCAACAAGTTTTGATGGTACAGCACTCCATCTTACGAATGAAGGCAAGCAGGTCCGGGCTAGCATACGTTGCGTGAGCACACACTGCAATATCGTGTGGTTTAATATCCGCCTCTTCCCAGGAAGATCGTACTACCTGTACATTGTCTACTTTCGCATCAGCAATACTTTGATATAGTTTATCCAGCATTGCGCTTGCCGGTTC